>JALTUB010000371.1 GCA_027047745.1 Sulfurimonas sp. | reverse complement strand
GCTTTCGCTCTTGTATTAGAGGACGCCAAGCTCTTGAGCTTTTCCACAACAAAATCTCTCTCAACTATAACTTCTCCAAGTTTTTTACTTGTTGCATCTTTAGCTTTTTTGAGTTCATCAATCTTTTCTTTGTACTCATTTACAACAGCACTTTTATCGAATGCTAATGATGCATTTTCTAAAAACTGCTTCTTCCAGTTCTGTAGATTTTTAGGTAATAATTCATGTTTACTTGCTATCTCATTTAGTGTCTTTTCACCTTCTAAAACTTCAATGACTCTTTTAGCTTTAAATTCTGCACTATATGTTGTTCTTTTTCTGCTCATAATAATATCTCCAATTTATCTCGTATTATTTTACCATTTAAGAATATAAATATTTTTGAAATTGATTGTTTTTCTTGGGGACATTATATATTACGGTAGTTACTATAAAAACAACCAATGACTTAAGTGAAATTAATACAATTTCATTTAAAGTAATATACTCTAGAAAATTTACATTAAATTCATTCCAATAGCCCATTGAATAAAATATGGATAATATCAGTATATATAATGAGAGTATTGGTAAGATTTTATTCATATGTATTCCTAACTATTTATTAAACATCATTATATACAGATTAGCCTTAAAATCCATAAATAACTATCATTCATTATGAGCGTTATTTATTAATATTACTACAAAATATGACAAAATTACTCAAACAACTTTCTTTCCTTAAAGATTGTGTGATAGTTAATGACTCTATATGCAAATAACTATCATAAATGAGTGTTAATTGTCATATATCTTACATAATACACAAAATGTTCCTTAAGTGTTTTGTAGTTAAATGTAAAACGCATAAGGCAGGAAAAAGGAATGAGCCAGTTAGAAGTAGCACTCTCTATAGGTCAAAAATCATCAGGCTTTTATGCTAATACAGAAAACTATAAACCTGATAAGCAACTAAACCTTATCAGGATTTATAAAAGACTCGCCTCTTTTTATCTTTTCCCATAGTTGTGTATCTGTCCAGTCGTTTTTTACCTCATCGGAGAAAACAATTTCATTGAGACTTAATTCACCCATATTTTTTGAGTACGCATCATCTCTAAAGGCTTGAGCGTAGCCTGTTTGGGTTTCGTGTACTATGACTGAGTTTAGTTTTACCTCTTTTTCGCCATTTACTGTTGAAGTAAGTTGAAGCAGTTTATCTGTCATGACAAATATCACGCGTGAAAACTGCTCTGCTGATGGACTTACTGGGAGTTCTACCCATCTATCGGAGTGTTTTTTCATATCACTCACATACTCTTTGCCGTCGCCACTCCAAAGAGTAATAGCATGATCAAAACTCTCAACAAGTGCTTTCATATTTTGCTTCATGAGTCCAAAGTCATAAACCATCTGCCCATTGTCTAAAAAATTTGATTCAAAAAGTAACTCGACTTGGTAAGAGTGTCCATGAAGTGAACTTCTGCATTTAACAGAAGAACATCCTCGAACTATATGTGCATTTTCAAATTTAAAAAGTTTTCTTATTATCATCTCTAAACTCCTTTGTTACTATCCCAAACGCGAATATGTAGCCTATCGCTAAAGTTATAACCTTTTTCCTTGCAAAACTCTATCAAAGGTTCACTGTTTGATTCTACTTCTTCTTTAGTTCCACCAACTGGCATACAGTAAACTTTTGTTTTTGGTGAATGCATGATGATTTCATTTATCTCATCTTCTAAGCCTAAGGTTATAGACTCAGCATCTATACTAAACTTAAAAAAAGCATCTTTTGCATTGGAGGTTATGGAGTAAATAATATCTCCTCTGACACGCTTTGAGAGTGGTTCTAGTGAGTTCGATAGTTTTACAGAAAGAGCAAATATGCACTCTTTATAGACAGGATACTTTTCAAAATCAACACTCAAAGAGCCATTTGTCTCAAAGGTTACTTGATGCCCTCTTTGTACTAACTCTTCTAAAAACGAAACAAAAATCTCATCATTTGCATAGATAAGTGGCTCACCACCTGTTAGAACTATATCTACTGCATTTGGAAGTTCATAGTTTTCTAAAACATTTAAAAGTTCTTCTCTTTGTTCAACGAGTACCCAACTATGTGAAAAATGTTCTTTGTTTACAGCATAAACAGTGTCACATCCTAAAACGCTCACGCCATCTTGGGCTTTCTCTCTACAGCCGAAACCTTCGCATTTCATATTGCAACCACCAAAACGAAAAAAAAGAGAAGGTGTTCCACTGTATTTCCCTTCACCTTGGATACTGTAAAAATGTTCTACAAGATACATTATCTACTCACCCACCAGTCTCATAAAAAGCACGAGATGAAACTTCGCCATCTTCACCACCCCAACGATTTTTTTCTGGTTTTGTTCTTACGACCTCTTTTAAAACTGCAGCCGCACCTTTGATATCACCTCGTTTAACAGACTCTGCGATACTCATCGCCTCATCAAAGTAAAGACATGGTATAAGATTGCCCTCTGCTGTAAGTCTTATACGGTTGCACTTTTTACAAAAATCATCTTCATAAGGTTCTATAATCCCAAACTTATAACCATCATCCATTTTATAATAGTGTGAAGGTGAAGAACCATCAAAACCCTCATCTTCAAAACTGTATTTTTCTGAGAGTATCTCTAAAAGTTCTTTTGATTTAAGCCCTGCTATGCCCTCTTTTGCAAACTTGTTTTCCATATACTCTATAAAACGGATACTCATTCCACGAGCTTTGCAATACTCTAGAACATCAACAATCTCTTGAGCGTTTACAGTTTTCATAGGAACCATATTTACTTTTACTTTAAGCCCAACTTTTAGTGCTTCATCAACACCCTCTAAAACATTTTTTAAAACATCTTTTCCTGATATATCTTTTGCAACTTGTGGGATGAGTGTATCTATGCTAACATTTATGCGTTTAAGACCTGCATCTTTTAGCCTTTGGGCTGTGCCTTTTAGTAAAAAAGCATTTGTTGTCATAGCAAGGTCGATAGATGGTTCATAATCATAAATCATCTTGATAAACTTATCTAAATCTTCTCGTAAAAGTGGCTCTCCACCTGTGATACGAATCTTTTTAACACCCTCGTCTATGGCTACTTTCATAAACTCAAATAGCTCTTCAAAAGAGAGTAGATTTTCTTTAGGAACCCAAGAAAATGGTTTTTCAGGCATACAGTATTGACATCTAAAGTTACATCTCTCAGTTACCGACACTCTCAAATAATCAACAACTCTATCATAACTATCTATTAGCATATATCCATCCTATCTATTTTCTTGTGTCGCATTATACATCTTAGAGTTAAAAAACAGATTGACTTGCATCATATAAAGTAAAAGTTTAATCTTTGAC
>JALTUB010000370.1 GCA_027047745.1 Sulfurimonas sp. | reverse complement strand
AAGGTTTAGCTTATCCTCTTGTACTACTTGGAAATAGTGATAAAGGTTTATACTCTCAAATAACTAGTGATGCATTAAAGCACAATAATTTTACTCTCAACAATGAGAAAAAAGAGATAGTTGGTTTTAAGATAAATGATTATACACCTCTCAGTCATAGAGTTCTCAAAGAGATAGATAAACTAAAACATCTAGCAGAAAAGAAAAGATTACTTTATGTGGCACTTACAAGAGCAGAGCATGATATCGTGATTTCAGCCCAACTAAAACTGACAGCTAAAGGACTTATATCTCTTCATGAAGATAGCTATCTTCATATGATGTGTCAATCATTGGAAATAGATAAAGATGAGCTGTATGGGCAAAATGAGAGCTATTGTATAGTGCTGAATGAAACTAAAACAGAAGATACTTCAAAAGCAAGAGTTGATTATATAGAACATTCTCTCAAACCAATAATTTTTCAATCTACTGGTTTAGTAAGTGCTACTGCCAATAGTGAGACAACAGGTAATGATAATACAGCTGCAAACTTAGGTACAGCGACTCATAAGATCATAGAACTTTATTGGAAAAATTTTAGAGATAATCAAGATGCCATCCTTAATAAAATGATGATTTTTGATAACAAGCAACGAGAATCTATCATTGAAAATATGAATAGCTTCTATAAAAGTGATATTTATACTTTGCTGGAAAATAAAGTTGAACATCATTTTGAGTTAGAGTTTAATGTTGATGGTAAAACAGGTTTTATTGATTTTATCTATTATGATAAAGATGATGATGGCTGGGTTATAGTTGATTTTAAAACGGGTAAAGAGAGTGAAAGTAAAAATAAGAAGTATCAAAAGCAATTGGATTTTTATCAAGATATAGTTGAAGGACTTGGGTATAAGGTAATTAATGCAAGATTGTTATGGTTAGGTAAATAACCAGACATAAAGATGTCAATAGTAGTTGATATACTTACATCAACATACAGGAAAAAATGTATCGCCAAAGGATAATAAAATGACAATCGGACAAAAACTAGCAAAAGCCAAAGAGTTAGCAAGAGAAGCAAGTACACCAGAAGCTATAAGAACATCAAAAGAACTAAGAAAGTTTAAAGATAGCTATATATTTGTAAATACAGATTTTAAACGCAAAGGTGAACCTATATTTGCACTTGCATTTTGTGAATCACAAAGAAATGTTATATTTAACAAAGAAGATTTGATATTTAAGTCAGATGAAGAAGTACTTAATCTCATATCCGATATAGTGAAACAACATTTTATAGAGACAAAAGGCAACATCGGTATTTGGGGAGATATAGTGAGTTATGTTTATCATCATCGTAATGGAGAAACTTATGTGTTTGATAAAAATGGTTTATTAAGAGATGATGAAAAAGTTATTGAGAGTAAAGCAGTATTGTCACTAAATGGGAAAGAGATTTTGACAGATAAATACACACCAACTCAACAAGAAAAAAATGAAGTTGATAAAAAAGCTAGAAAACTTCATACTGAATTATTCCCCGAAGAATATGATGAAATGGGTGATTCAATACAAGATGCCAAAGAGAGAGAAAAAGGAAAGAATCCAATGTCAAAAAAATACATCAAGAAAATGGATGACAAAAGAGTTAAACTAGGTTTTAATCCTTTATCGCCAAAAGGTTATAATGTAACTGATGACACAATGGGGTATTGCAAAAATCTGGTTGCTAAAGAGATTAATGATAATAAAAATGATAGCTAATAAAATGAAAAATCAATCCCTATTGGCTTTAGCTTGTGGTGATAGTTATGGACTTTCTTATGAGATGGAAGGTTTTATCGGGTGTAAATTTAAAATAGAAGAACTTCCAAATATACCTATAAATTTATATACAACAGATGATACTGCCATGGCAATGATTTTGCTAAAACATTATCATAAACATAAAAAAATAAGTGTACCAATTTTAAGAAAAGAATATCGTCATTGGGCTATTGAAGAAGGTGATTCAGATGGTATAGGCATGCATACAAAAAATATCTTGATACATAAAAGTAAAAATAAAGATTCTCAAGGTAATGGTACTTTAATGAGAAATATACCTTTTGGTTGTCAGTTAATAGATGATGGATTTTGTTTTGATAAGGCAGTTAAAATGATGAATAAAGACTCAGCAATTACCCATGAAAATGAGACGATATTTATTATAAATACTTTAGCTTTAGATCTAGCATTAAATGGAATAGAGATTTTATCAAAACAAGAATATCAAGATATCATATCAAGATTGCATTTTGGTATAACTGCTTGGGTTATACATAGTTTATATATTGTTATTGATGCTTTAAAAAAAGATTTAAGTTTTTTAGATGGATTTAAATATATTGTTTCACAAGGTGGAGATACAGATACAAACTGTGCTATATATGGGGCTATCAAAGGATATAAAGAAGATATAAGTGATAGTTTGGATATATCAGATTTTTTAACTCCTGTAATGGTAAAAAATTTAATATGATAAGAAAATAAAGGAAGAATAAAATTTGAGGGAAGAAAAATGAATATATTTAAAATATTATCGTCAGGGGATGGTTCGATTAAAGAGCCAAATGTTAGTGCATTTCTAGGATACTTATTAGATCCAAATAAAGAACATGGATTAAAAGATTACTTATTAAAAATAGTTCTTAAAAAACTTAATGAGAACAATACTATTACAAGTTTAATGGTAAATGAAAATATTGTAAATCTGACAAATGACTCTGATTTTAAAGTCGAGGTGGAACTAGAAAAGAAAGTTATAATTAATTCTGACAACTATAATGTCCCCAAATGTCAAGACCAATCAAAAATTTCTTTTTATTCCACCTCTTATGCTACCCCAAGTAACACACTTTTAGCATCAAAGCATTTATTGTTAGCACCTTTGTAATAAGCTTCATCAGGTGTTAAATAATCTAGTGCTGAATGCAACCTTTCTGTATTATAAGTATTGATATATTCGTCAATCCCTGTTCTAGCCTCCTTAATATTTGAGTAAGATGATGGATATACATCATCGTATTTAAGACTTCTCCAAAACCTTTCAATAACAATATTATCTATACTTCTTCCCTTTGCATCCATAGAGATAGAGATGCCATTTTTAACAAGTATATCAATATGTTCTTTTGCAGTGTATTGTGAACCTTGGTCAGTGTTTAGAATCTCTGGTTTAGGATACTTACTCAAGGCATCATTGAGTACACTTGTTGTAAGTGATACATCCATACTATTAGAGAGTTTCCAAGAGAGTATTTTCTTAGTGTTCCAGTCAATGATAGCAGCAAGATATACAAAGCCCTTTTCTAATTTGATATAGGTAATATCTGTGGACCATACTTGGTTAGGTGTATCAATGACAACTTGATTTTTATCGTTTTTAAACGCTTTAAGA
>JALTUB010000369.1 GCA_027047745.1 Sulfurimonas sp. | reverse complement strand
ACAACATTTCTAAAATCCTTATTCCGTCCTAACCTGTAACTTTATGCTACATCTTCTTCTTGAATTTCAACCTTTTTCATATTGATCTTCAAACTCTCAAAGTAAACGCTCATAGGTTTTTTACACTCAAGTGTCTCATGAAATCTTTTAAAACTTCTAAAACCAATCTCGTTTTTTAATGTTGCTGTATAAACTGTTCTTTTTTTACTCATAATATTACCCTCTCTTTTTATTTTCTTATTTTAGCTTATTTAGAATAAGAATCTCAAAATTGTTGTTTGGTTCTTATAGGCAAGTATAGGCGAAGTAAAAGATATTAAACAGTCAGAAGAATCTTTGCATAAGTCGCTGTTAAAAGCGTTTGAGAAGATGTAAGAAGAGAACAAAGAGTTACTAAACGCTATATCAAGAGATAAAAAATAGTTTCATTTAAGCTTCTTAAGCTTCATTAAATATATTAAGCGATAAACTATAAAACTTAAAAGTTTAGTTTAAGGTATAGTTAATCTAAACTTTTATATTTCAATTTGAGGAGTTTATATGGAGAATCGTCCATTAGAGTATGACTATTCAGTTACAAAACTGTTTATGTGGTCTACAATAGCATTAGGTATTGTAGGTATGCTGGTCGGTGTCATTATTGCTTGGGAATTAGCCTTTCCTGCCGTAAATACAATGTTTGGGAGTACGCTAGCTGAATATACTAACTTTAGTCGCTTAAGACCTTTACACACAAATGCTGTTGCTTATGGCTTTACATTAAGTGGAGTTTGGGCTTCATGGTACTACATAGGACAGCGTGTTCTTAAAGTGTCTATGGCAGAGTCTAAGTTTTTAATGTTTATCGGAAAAGCACACTTTTACATTTATGCTGTAGCCGTAGTTGGTGTTGTTGTGTCATTATTGTTAGGATATACAACTTCTAAAGAGTATGCAGAGCTTGAATGGCCAATGGATATTGGTATTGTTGTTATTTGGGTACTTTGGGGTATTAGTATCGCAGGTTTAATCGGGATTAGACGTGAAAAGGCTATCTATATTTCTATCTGGTATTTTATCGCAACATTCTTAGCGATTGCTATGTTATATATATTTAACAATCTGGAGATTCCTACATATTTTGCTTCTGGTGGTATAGGAAACTGGTTTCACTCTGTATCTATGTACTCAGGGTCTAATGATGCTATGGTTCAGTGGTGGTTTGGACACAATGCAGTTGCATTTGTATTTACTACACCAATTATTGCATTAATTTACTACTTTTTACCAAAAGAGTCAGGACAAGCGGTTTATTCATATAAATTGTCTTTACTTTCATTCTGGGGTTTAATGTTTGTATATCTTTGGGCTGGTGGACACCATGTTCTTTACTCTACTGTTCCTGACTGGGTTCAAACAATGGGTTCTGTTTTCTCTATTGTATTGATTTTACCATCTTGGGGTTCTGCGATCAATATGCTTCTTACAATGAAAGGTGAGTGGCAACAAGTTGCTTCATCTCCACTTATTAAGTTTATGGTTCTTGGTTCAACATTCTATATGTTCTCAACATTAGAAGGTCCTATTCAAGCTATCAAATCTGTTAATGCTATTGCACACTTTACTGACTGGATTATTGGTCATGTTCATGATGGTGTTCTTGGTTGGGTTGCATTTATGATTATGGCAGCTTTATATCATATGGCTCCTCGTGTATTTAAAAGAGAGATTTACTCTAAATCTCTTATGAGTACACAATTTTGGATTCAAACATTAGGTATCGTTCTTTACTTTACTTCTATGTGGATTGCAGGGATTACACAAGGTATGATGTGGCGTGCGCATGATGAGTTTGGTAACTTAGCATACTCATTTATTGATACTGTTACAGTATTACATCCTTATTATACACTTCGCGCTATTGGTGGTACTCTGTACCTAATCGGTTTTATCATGTTCGCTTACAATATATTTAAAACTATGTCTGCTCGTCCTGTTGAAGAAGATGAGTTAGTTAATGCATCGCCTATGGGCGCTTAAGAGAAGGGGGTTATTATGTTTCATTGGTTAGAAAAACATCCGTTCTTCTTTTCTGTTCTTGTATTCGCTGTGGTTGCTTTCGCTGGACTTATAGAAATTGTGCCTTCATTTGCACAACAATCTCGTCCTGTGATTGGAACAAAACCATATACTACACTCCAACTTACTGGTCGTCAAGTATATATTAAAAATAGTTGTAATGCTTGTCACTCACAACTTATCCGTCCGTTTAAATCAGAAACTGATCGTTATGGTCACTACTCTGTAAGTGGTGAATATGCATATGATAGACCATTCCTTTGGGGTTCTAAAAGAACTGGTCCAGACTTGATGCGTGTTGGAAACTATAGAACGACAGACTGGCATGAATATCACATGAAAGATCCAGCTGCAGTTGTTCCAGGTTCACTTATGCCTAAATACACTTGGCTTTATAAGAACATAGCAGATGTTGATACTGCTTATGCAGAACAATTAACAGTTCAACGTTTCTTTGATGTACCGTACAATAAACCACTTCCTATGAAAGATGGTTCAAAACAGACTGTAAAACTTGCAACTACTTTAGCGGGTGCAAGAGCAGAAGCTTTAGCAGATGCAAAACTGATTACAGCTGATATGAAAGATCAAGATGTTAAAGATATGGTTAAAAATGGAAAAATTCCAGAAATCGTTGCTTTAATAGCATACTTGAATAGTCTTAAATAATAGGAAATTAAAGTGAATATCGCTGAATTACAAACTTATGGTTATGTCGCTGCAATGGGCATCTTGGTAGTTATATCTTATGGATATATCTACCATCTCTATACGAAAAGAAAAGATGTTGAGGGACGTGACTATGAAGAGTATGGTAATCTAGCTTTAAAAGATGACATTACTGATACTCCAATATCAAAAATGTCTAAAAAATAGGAGAGATATATGAATAAGATTTATCTTTGGGGTATAATTATTGTAGCAGTCATGCTAGGTTTTACTTACATGACAGTTCTTGGATCAAAAGGTGGTCTAAACGGTGATATTATAAATATCTTAACCGTTGCAGCAGCAGCCGCACTTGTAATCATTACAATTTTTGTTGTTATTAAGTATGTTCGTCAAATGCAAGTAGATACTGCAACTGGTGAATTAGCAGAAGAAAGCTGGGATGGCATTGGTGAGTATAAAAACGATGTTCCTTTTGGTTGGGCTATTATATTTTTAGGAACAATGGTTTGGGGTATGTGGTACTTTGTTATTGGTTACCCTGTGAATGCTTTTTCACAGATTGGTCAATACAATGAAGAAGTGGCAACACTGAACAAAAAGTTTGAATCAAAATATGCATCAATTACTGGCGATAGACTTGTCGAGATGGGTGAATCAGTATTTTTATCTGAGTGTGTTGCTTGTCACGGTATTTCTGCTGATGGTAATGATGGTATGGCTGCAAACTTAAATCAGAGAATTTCTGCAAAGAGTGTTAAATATGTAATTGAACATGGTTCAAAAAACAATTTACTTTATGCTGGAAGTGAAATGCCAAATCGTAGTGGACTAATGAATGCAAACAAAAATTATGCACCTATTACTGATGCAGAAATAGATAGCGTTGCTTCTTATGTTGCAAACGGTATGACTGGAGCAGGTGCAAATGTATTTGCTGGTGTTTGTTCTTCATGTCACGGAACAGATGGTAAAGGTATTGATGGTGTTGCGCCAAATATTGTAGAGTTTACACCTGCTTTTGTTGTTAATGTTTTAAACAATGGTAAAAAAGGTGCAATCGGTACCATGCCTAAGTTTGATAAACTTAATAAAAAACAAAAAGAAGCAGTTGGTGCATATGTTGCCAGCTTAAGCAAATAAGGAGCAAAGTATGAACGAAAATAGAAATGTATTTGCTGTTGACGGAGCTGGTGGATTTGTTGTTGCTGTAGTTATATTGCTAAGTGCTGTTGCATTTTTGACATATAAAGCTATAGTAGTACAAAGTGGTAACGCGAAAAACTTTTATAAAATAAAAGATGAAACATCTATTCAAAGAATTAGCGTTGATAATGCAAAACACATTGTTGATGTGAAGTAAGGAATATAAAATGGAAAAAATTATTACAGTAGGTCTTGTACTTATGGCAGTATATACTCTTTATGTTGCATTCACTCCATCAATGCACTTAATCGTAGTATAGGGAAGTTTCTTTGAAATTTTCACGAGGGCTTGCGGCCCTCATCTTCATCATATCGTTTCAATCACAGTTAATGGCGAAATATTTATACAGAGATGACATTATTCATAATCCTCGGTTTGCAAAAGAAGTAGAAATCTTAGGAAGTGAACTGTATGAAAAGACAGGGATTTCTCTCAGACTCTTGATGCTTAAAAAATTGCCAGAAAAGAGTTCAGTGGGTGATTATGAAAAAAAGATTTTAAAAAACTTTCATAAACCAACAATCTTGATGACTTTCGTAGAGTTAAACTCAAAAGTGGATATCATGGCAAATGATAAATCTTTATATAAATATTTTAACAAAAAACAAGTTTTAAGTCCCGTCGCATCAACAGCTCAAGCTATAGCAATGGCAATCATCTTTGCTCGTAGTTGGGATGACTTTAAGGACATGAGTGGTGACTCTGGTGGAACTATCTTACCTCTTTTAGGCAACAAAGCAAAAAAAGGAGAACTCCTTGGAAAGTACTCCGGAGCAATGTTTAATGGTTATTATGATGTTGCCTCGCAGATTGCAGATGCTAAGGGTTTGGAGCTAGAGCATGCTTCGTCCAATGCAAATCAAGATATGATATTTGGCTTTAAGATACTTTTTTATGGTTTCTTACTCTATGCCTTGTATCTATATATAAAAAATAAAAAAGAGATGAAAAGGAGACTCAATGAAAATAAGTCCTAAAATTTGGCCTTATTCTATAGGATTTTCAATTATTGCAGTTTTTGGTTTTTGTGTAGCTACAGTTTTTATTGTTGAAGGTGCACATATACAAGAATCAGATAGATATATGACTAATTATCAACAAGCTGAACTTAATGCAAATCATTATATTAAAAATAGAATTGCCTTTGATAAAAAATACAAAATCACTTATGTCCCAACTACACTCAAAGAAGAGTCAACACTTCGCTTTAAAGTGAGTGACTTGACTGGTCAGATTGTAAAAAATGCTAAATTGACACTTTTTGTTTCTCGCCCTGAAACACACGCTTATGATCAGAAACTTCAAAGTGAAGTTTTAAAAGATGGCAATTACATCGTACAAAATGTAAAGTTTGCGAAAAAAGGTCTTTGGGACATCATCGCCAAAGTAGAAGTTGGGAAATATAGCCGATTTTACAATATAAGAGTTGATACAAGAAACAAAATATTTATAGAGAATTAAGAACACATGGATAAATTAACCATTGTCCTCCCCTCTGCTCGTGCTATTCGTTACGAGCAGCTACACTCCGATACCAAAATCTCATTTTTACCAAATTATCTCACAATGCATGAGTTTATCACAAATCTTTGTTTTGTAGAAGATTTTAAAACTATTGATGAAGATAGTCGTGTCCTCCTACTTCTAGAAGCTTCTGATTTTTCTGCATTTTCTACCTTACAAATAGAGAGAAATTTCTTTACTTTTACAAAAAACAGCACATATATATTTAAGTTTTTTCAAGAGTTAAGTGCAGAGTTGTGTGATATAAACAGTTTAGGTTTAGCAGATGTATATGCAGAGTATGAAGAGCATATAAGCATACTTACAGAGTTGTATCATCGCTATGAAAAATTATGCCTTGAAAGAAAAGTATTGGATAAAATCTTTTTACCAAAACTTTACACTTTTCATGAAGATTATGCACAGGTTCATGAAAAGATAAAGATTTATGTAGATGGACATCTGACAAACTTTGAGTTTGAACTTTTAGAAAAATGTACGCTATATTCAGATATATCACTAATATTTTCAACTACTGCGTTTAATAAAAAAATGCAAAATAGATTTTTAGAAAAGGGAATAGAACTTGAAACTGGATTTGTGTATAAAATATCTTTAAATACAAAAAGTATAATCTCAAAAGATAAAATCAAAAAAGATTCAAAAGTCTCATGTGAGAGTTTTAGCGAGTCACTTTTGCAGGTTGCCTTTGTTAAAAGAATGATTTATGAATTTGTAAACAAAGGTTACAAGAGTGAAAATATAGCTGTTGTGCTTCCTGATGAGCCAATGGCAAAAACACTAAGAAGCTTTGATGAGAAGTTTAATTTCAACTTTGCCATGGGAGAGCCATATAGAGATAGTAGCGTTTACGCAAAACTAAATGCAACACTCAAAACGATAGAACAAAAATCACAAGAAAATTTTCATAGACTCCAAAGAGTAGGGGATGAACTATATCTTCCTTTAGTATCTATATATCATCAAAAGAGTTCTGATGTTGATTTCGTAGCTTTTTTAACAGAAGCTAAAGAGTTTTTTAAAGTAAAATCAGAGTTGAAGATTTATGATGAAGAGGTACATAAGTTTAAAACGATTTTGCCCTTTGTTCATGATATGAATATTAAGTCATTACTAAATATATTTTTATCTCGTTTGGCTTCAAGAAGCTTGGATGATGTTAGAGGTGGTAAGGTTACTGTTATGGGTGTTTTAGAGACTCGTTCGGTTAAGTTTGATGGAGTTATTATTATAGACTTTAGTGATAAAAATGTTCCTAAACGAAGTGATAAAGATATGTTTTTAAACACAAAGATAAGAGAGAACTCAAATCTACCAACGATGAGCGATAGAGAAAATCTTCAAAAGCATTATTATGAGATGTTGATAAACAACTCAAAAGAGGTAGCAATCTCATTTGTAAACTCTAGTGAGAGTAGTGAATCTCGTTTTTTAAAACAGCTAGGTATTAAGGCTGAAAACTTTTATGATGAGAGTGAATACGCAAAGATACTTTTTGCTAAAGATAAAAAAGAGGAGTTTACTCAAGAGGAGATAGTTGAAGATTATAGTTTTAAAGATATAAGATTATCATCAACAAGACTTAGAACATTTTTAGATTGTAAACGAAAATACTACTTTTCATATATCAAGCATATAAAGTCTCATGAGATACCAAAAGATATGCCTAAAGAGTATGAGATAGGAAACGCAGTTCACCTTGCTTTAAAAGAGTTATATATTAAACGCAATAGCTATGACGATGTTGAGATGTTAAAAAAAGATTTGCATAAGGCTTTGGATGATGCTAAGGGTGAGAGTGAGTTAGATAGTTATCTTATAGCTATGCAAAAAAAGAGAATGGATAGTTTTTGTGAAATTGAGATAAAACGCTTTAGTGATGGTTGGAGTGTTGCTTACTGTGAAGAGAGTATGCAAGTAGAGTTTGCTGGGATGACTCTTATTGGGCAGATAGATAGAATAGACAGAAGAGATGAAGAGATAAAAGTTTTAGACTATAAAACAGGTTCATATAAACTTTACAATAAAAATAACTTCACAGAGGCAACAGATTTTCAGCTTGAATTTTACTATCTACTTGCTAGAGAACTTGGAGATGTCTCTTGTGGTTTTTACGACCTTAAAGAGTCTAAAATAGTTCCTGAGAGTTTTTTAAATGAAAAACTAGGTGTTTTAGAATCAAATATAAAAGATTTGTTAAACATAACTGAGGTAAACTTTGCTAAATGCGAGGACACAAAACCTTGTCAGTTTTGTGAATACTCTCTCATGTGTGGACGATAACTTAAATAACTATTTTTTTACAATAGTAACAACAAATGCACCTCTAAAGTCATTCATTTTATAGTTAATAGCTCTATCGTTAGGATAGTTTTGTTTTATGATTTTATAAGCCTTAGCATCTCTTATCTGTGTGTTTCCATGACACTTTAGACAGACACCCTTGTTTATAAAAATCGGTTTATACACCTTGTATGTATCTTTATATATCTGTTTTACAATCAAAGGCTTTAGCTTTTTACCATTGTCAATATCTTTTTGCATCTGTTCTAAAACGATCCTCTCATCTGACTTTGGAGAGTTTGCACTGTTTCTAGGTTTTAGTGAGATGCGTCTTATCTTTGCATGATTTGCAAAACTGATATTTACAGCATGAGTAATATCCGAAGCCCTATTTGAACAAAATACTGCAGCTTGTTGTACACCACCTTTTTTCATATTTGCTTTAAGCTCTGTTTGTAAAGTAGTTTTTAGTTTTACAATAGCTGTTTTTGCCTCATCTTTAATCTCTTGAGTAGTAGCTGCATTTAACAAAGTGAGACTTAGTAGTGCTGTTGATAGTAAAATTTTTTTCATGACTAATTTCCTTTTGTAAATTATATACTTTTAATAGTAACAAAAGCTAAAGATGAGCTTACAGTTGTAAAAATAATAGTATATCCTGTAGGCAAATCAAAATGATATGAAACAAAAAGAGCTACAAGTATGGAAATAGAACCAAAGATAGTAGCAAAACCAAAAGTTTTAAATCTTTTTTGAGTTAAACCTGCATAAGCTGGTGCGATAAGAAGTGCAAATACCACTAAAACCCCAGCAGACTGGACTGAAGATGTAACCGTGATAGCTAACATGGTAAAAAATAACAACTCTTGTGCTAGTCCTTTTAGCCTTGGATAAACAAATAACATCACTAATGCTACTCCACCATAAACACTTAAATCTTTGTATAAATCTTCAGGTGTAGTGAAGAGAATATCAGCAGCACTAAGTTTTGAAAAAAGTTCAGTTCCCTCAGCACTTTGTGCTAAAATCAGCATGATAGAAGATATACCAAAAGCATAAAGAAGACCTATAAAAGCTTCAATCCTCTTTATCTTTTTAGTAGCCCAAGTGATTATCCCAGCACCTAAGATAGCAAAAAGCAGAGTCATAACACTTTGATAAGCACCACCCATAAAGGCGATACTTATAGCCATCCCACTTGCTGCGATTTGACCGATAGCCAAATCAGTAAATATAACTCCTCTTTTTATAATCTCGATACCAAAGATAGTATGTATAAAAACAAGGGCAATAGCTAGCACAAAGGCTGGCCATAAAAGTTCAATTATTGACATATTCTCTTCGCTATAGTGTTGTAAAAATGCTCAAGTGTATCAGCCTCTTTGACAGACTTAACATCATGAGGGATAATCACTACTCTTGCACCTGTTTTACCTGCTATAAAAGCAGCCGTTTTTTTCTCATGATAAACATCTTGTAAGATAGTTTTTACTCCATTGTTTTTCATGATGTTAATGATCTGTATAGTATGTTTTGAACTTGGAGATATACCTGGAAGTGGTTCTATTGTTCCAAAACTTTTTATGTCATAACGGTCTAAAAAGTAGTTAAAAAGTTCATGATACTGCACTACTTTTTTAACTTTACAGCTTTTCATTTGAGAATCAAACCCTTTTAGATAAACACTCCACTCTTTTAAAAAGTTAGTTAGATTTGTTTTATAAATCTTTTCATGCTCCGTATCTAACTCTATAAGTTTTGCAGCTATTGCTTTTGCCATAATAGGAACTGTGTAAGGGTCACTAGAGTAGTGAGGATTACCTTGGGCATGAACATCTCCAAAACCTCTTGAAACTGCAGTAGGAACATCAATCATAGTGATAAAGTGTGACATATCTAAAAAACCTTTTGCTCCTACTCGTATCTTTGCATTGTTCGCACTTCTTAGAAGTGGAGGTAACCATCCAAGTTCTAATCCTCCTCCGTTCATGATGAGAAGGTCTGCACGACGAAGTTTAGAGAGTAGTGAGGGTTTTGGAACTATAAAGTGTGGGTCATATTTGGCACTTCCTAAAACTGTAACATCTACCAAATCGCCACCTATTTTTTGTGCAACTGCTCCAAGAGTTGCGTAAGTCGTATCTACTCTAAGTGAGGCAAAAAGTACCCCTTGTAATAAAAATCCAATAATTAATAATCGTAACATCTCTCTCTCCTAATAATTGTGTGCGCCATGAGCGCCAGCTGCAATGTTTAAACTTAGTGAAATTTCACTTGTGTTCTTTCTCTCTCCTGCAATAACCTTAGTTCTGTCATAAGTGTATTGTAGTCTTAAACGAGACATAGGAAATGGATGATAGTCGATTTTTGCTGTGTATCTATTTAAGTTACTTGTGTCAATATTGTTATATATAGCTGGAAGAACCGTGTCATTTTTCAAAATAGTATCATAACGAATACCTGTGTACCAGTTGTTGTTGTATTGATAGATGAGTTCTGAGTATAGTCCTGACTGTTTATCAGTTCTTGTGCTAAGTTTTTTATCTCTTTGTAAAAATTCACTCTGCCAAATAAGAGATGAATAACTACCAAGTTGATCACGAAGTGTTAAGTCAAGACCATATATATTTGTAGGATTTGTTACATTGTTATCATAGTTATCACCATGAGCGATACTAGCACCTCCTAAAACAGATAAATCATTACCAATATCTACACTACTTTTTAAGTAGCCAACATAAAGATGTTTGTTCTGAGTATCAGCTCCAAAGCTTCTGGTGTTTGCTCCTGCAAAGGCTTCAACTCCTGCCATAAGGTAAGTATCAGTCGGTGCTACCCATTGGGCTTGTACCCCAGCGTCACTTATGCCATCAGGTCCAAATAGTGACTTATATATGATAGGTTGTGTGTCAAACTGCCATGTATGCTGATGTTTAGAGTTGATACGACCAAAATCACTTTTAAATGTTCCTGCTTTAATCTGTATGCCATAAGGAATAGCACGAGTTTTAACAAAAGCCTCTTCTATCG
>JALTUB010000368.1 GCA_027047745.1 Sulfurimonas sp. | reverse complement strand
CCATAAATTCCCCCAAAAAAATCGTATTGAAAGCCCATAGATAGCCAAGCCATTATTCCTGAGGTGGATTTAGTTCAACATTTGCTTCATTCTGGGCACTTCGTGCCGAATGAAGGCTATTTATTGTATTTAGTGGTCTTTTATCATTTTCTATTACCACGAAGTGGTGACAAGAAGTCCCTTTGTCAGGGAATTTACTTTCGGAGGCCTGGGCATAACTTATATGCGGGAATATGGGTTCGTTCCCGGGTCTCCAATGGTTTTATTGGCCCTGTCTTTTCATGCCTTTCTCCGGTCTCTCTGCTGCACCGTCGGCTTTATTTCATGATAAGTACTTAAAAAACTTGACTTTGTGGTTTTTTTTCCGTACTTTCGCCAAAGTCTTTTTGGACGTTTCAACGTTCTGAAAACATGCTTTTCAACGGTTTCACCGACAAGACTTTGAAAAATCAAACCTTTTCTTTGATTTATTATGAAATAAACCCTCGGGGTTTTACCGGAGAAAATCCTTATAGGTGGCCAATAAATCAAAGTAAATTTCTATCCTTTCCATGTACTTCTTGTCACCATTAAATACAACGGTTTGGCTATGCGGCGTGCCGCTTTTGTTGTTTAAATTTTGTATTTATAAATATTTTCTGTCAATGCTTAATTGATTTATTCACAATGAACTGCGGCATGACGCATAGGTGTTGTTAGCGGCTTTTGTTATTCACTTTTTGTTCATTAATTATTTTATCAAGCTTCTCAGTCCAATAAGTTCCTAAATAGGAATTCAAAAGTCTCATTAAATCAGAGAGGTCTATTAATTCAAGACTTGGATTATTTTTTTCGAACTTTCTTGATTCAGATGAAAATTTAGTAGTTGTTATTAGAATTCCTTTTGTGGCTTTCTTGTCATGCACTACTCCTAATAAATTTCTTATGTCTCCAATTCCAATAGTTTGTTTTGTATATCTTTTGCATTGTATCACAACCGTTTCTTTATGTCCCAATTCATTTTTATCAGCATTCACATCAATACCTTCGTCATAACTTGATTTTGTAACGGAAACTTTGTAGTTCATACTTTCAAACAATGCTGCAATTAAGTATTCAAAATCTATTGGATGTAAATTCCAGAATATTTCTTTTGGATGTTTATAATTAATATACCTTGCTCTTATTATTGTAGAACAATCACTTAATGCACTTAAACAATTGTCAGGTAGCATCAAACAATTTGCTAAATAATAGGCATCAATTGCTTTTATTGCTTCATTCGGAAAATGTGGTAATAAATCGAGAATCCAAGTTAGTCCTTCCCAGACTTCTCCTTTTTTCGTTAGAAATTTTGTCAGAACTCGTCTATTATATTCTGTTTTTACATTATTGGAATTCAAATAGGTCTTATCTCCTATTTTCGCAATTAGATTTTTTGCGTAAAATTCATCGGAACCATATGTGCTATTATGAATAAGAAACCTACGTAAAATAGAACGAATTTCATTGTCAGTCCTTTGTTCTATCGTATCAAGGTATTCGTTCATCATTCCATCAGTCGGGAAGCAATTATTTGGGTATAGACGATTGAAATCCTTAGATATCAATTTATCTAAGAAGTCTGACAAATTCAAGTCTTTTGCGTATATAATTTCGTCTATATTCATCGTTCAATTGCCGCTAACGGACCAGGCTATGGTGCGTGCCGCAGTTTATTGTTTTATTTTTCTATTTACCGGTATCTTCATTTAATGCTTAATCTTCATATTTACAACTATTTGCGGTATGCACTATGAGCCATTGTTAGCGGTTCGGGCTTTTTATTTTGTATTTTCTTCTTTATCTCCTGTCGGCATAATATACTTATTGAAGTAAGCCATATACTGTTTTAGAAGCCTTTCATGATAGTCAACAAGTTTATTCTGCAAATCTTTAGTTTGTTCTGATTTAATATCACTTAAAACTGTAATTAAAAATTCTGTCGATAGTTGCAAACACATAAAAGCTGGAATTAGTCCTGCAAACCTATTTGAATTTTCATTGTACCAATAAAGGCCATTATGCATTGGGTTAAAACTCTTTGCTAAATGGTATTTTGCTATGACTCTCCAATGTCCGTGAATTACTTCGGAGGAACGTTTATAAAGAAAATAATATTGGTTGTCAGGCCCCCAAACTTCATCAGCCATTTGGTCAATTCGTAGATTGAAGATATCGCCTCTTTCTGTTGCTACATCAATATTTCTAACTCCGGCTTCGTTTATAGCGTCATTGACTATTTTATCTGCTTCCTTTTTGAAATCTTCTGTCGGAGCTTTCTCAGCAAGTTTTTGTCCAAAAAACCTTTCTCTTCCTGTGCTATATTCTCGAAATCGTTTATGTAACTCAATATCTTTTCTTTTTAGAAGCCAAGAAGCAACTATAAACGTTTCCAGAATTGTTCTAAAAACCATTTCAGCAATTTCCCCTTTGTGACCCTTTACAAAGTTCACTGCATCCAAACTAAGGTTGCAAATTCTTGCAACAAAACCCATGTTGATTTCTGCTATATATGTAGGGTAAATTGCCAAAAGGTTAAACCCCTTAAAACTGTTATAAAGATTTTCAAATTCTTCTTTGAATTTATTGATATTCATTTCTGAATAATGTTTTTCTTCCATTTTGCTGTCATCTGGTTTTGGTAACAGGGGAGATACCATATAATTGTACATCCATATTTCTTGGCATATTTCCAAGTCCAAGTATGGCGATAGCCCTATTGAAGGAGGAAACAAGGCCATTACGATCGAAACATTCGCCGGTTCAAGAATCTCTTCTTTCGATTGCCAATTAAAATGACCAAATGGATCTTGTCTACCGTGTTGTTCATACTGAACCATTAGATACTTGCACAAGATTGAAGTATCTGCCCGTCCATTTAATATTTGTTTGTAACCAAGGAATAAAAGTTTTGGATTTGCTTTAAACTCAAAGTTTATCGGAATCTGAAAAAGGTCGTGATAAAAGGTTAGAATATTTTGGAATGCTTCCTTGAAAACGGTGGTAAATATCTTTTCTAGGAATTCGGGGTCTTCTTTTATTAATTTAATTGTGTGCGATAGATTAAAATGAAACTTTCGCTTCATCTTATATTTATCGTTTATGAAATCACATATTTCGTAAAAGTTCTTTTTTACTGTCTGGTAATCATTGTCAATAAGTGTAATGGAAATGTGAATAAATTCTGGAATTCTGTCTGACCAAGAAAAAGATTGGATCATACCTGGGTGAGGGTCAAATACTTTTTGCCACTCTGTCCTTGTTTGTCGAATTCGACCCTTCCTTTTCTTTTTAGTCATTTTCGTGCTTGTGTGTTTTTTAGCCTGACCGCTAACGTACAGGGCTATGTCCCTGTGGCCAATTATTTATCCTGAAATTCATTTAAAGTTTAATTTGTTAAAATTA
>JALTUB010000367.1 GCA_027047745.1 Sulfurimonas sp. | reverse complement strand
AGAGCATCTTTTGAAAAAGCATCAAAAAAACAAGTACCATACAAAATAGTAGATAGACGAGATGGTGATATAGCTGAATGTTTCGCAGACCCTACTTATGCAAAAGAGGTTCTTGGTTGGGAAGCTTTAAAAGGTATAGATGAAATGTGTGAAGATAGTTGGAGATGGCAATCTCAAAATCCAAATGGATATAAAGATGATTAGACTAAATCATCTTCCTATTGCATTATCTAGTATAGCAACAGCTTTATAGTAGTTATAGTAATCAATAACCAATAAAGCCATGGCATCAATATAGCCTTGTCTAGCTTGTTGAAGTTCTATAAAGTCAGATAAACCATTTTCATATCGTTTTGAAGCTTGTTCAAACTTTTCGCTTGATACTTTAAGAATACTTTGTGAGAGTTCTACAGAGTCTTTTGCTTTATGTACATTTATGTAAGCTTGTGTTGTTTTTGTTTTTATAAGAAGTTTTGAGTAAGCAAGGTTTGAGTTTGCTATATCTACTTTTATTTTCTTCTCTTGTGTAGCAGCATCAGTAGCACCACCTTGGTAGATATTCCAATCTAAATTTATGGAAGCCTGCCACTGATTTTTTGGAACTGAACTTGATAGTTTATCAACATCTTGTTTTGTGTAATCTGCATTTAGGTAGATAGAAGGGTAATACTCAGATGAAGCAAGATAGCTATTTGCTTTAGCTACTTTTATCTGTGACATCTGTTTTTTTATCTCATATCTGTTTTCATATGAAAAGTTTACAGACTCTTCAAGAGATAGATTGTATAACTTTAATGATTGATATAGATTACTTAAGTCTAAATCTTTGGAGTAAACTTTGTAGTCGTTTTTTATAGCTTTAAAACCTACAACTTTGTCCAAGTTTGCATAAGCAAGTTTTAAATCATATTGCGATTTTTTCAAATCAAGATTTGATTTGATAAGCTCTACTGATGCATCTGAAACATCTATTTTTGTTCTTATCCCAGCTTCAAAATATTTTTGTGAGCGATAGAGTTGAGCCTTGTTTAGTTTTACATTTTCTTTGTTTACATTGATAAGTGCGATAGCTTTTAGCACATCATAATAAGCACTTTTTACATCTCTTTTTTTATCAGATATTTTTTGCTTATACTCATTTGAAAAACTTTGAGAATTGTATTTAAAACTATCGCTATTGCCACTTGTTTTTCCAAAGTCATAAAGTATTTGCTTGACAGATAGTTTTCCAAGCATTAATGAGTCATTTATCATATTGTTTGGATTTGTTGGAATATCACTTGTTCCAATCTCACCAGCCGAAGCATGTAGGTCAATTTTAGGAAGATAATTTGCTTTTGCTTGTTTATATCTACTTTTTGAAGCTTTATAATTTGCTTCATTTATGTGTAAATCTGGTGAATTTTTAAGTGCTTTGATGGTTAAGTCATCAACTGTGTAAATCTCTGTTGCATATAGATTGCTAAGTAGTGCTAAAGCTATTAAAAATTTATTTAGTTTCATTATATTGACTCCCTTCGTGTTATCTCATCTTCAACGCTTACAAATTTTTCTCTCATACTCTCAAGTAAAACATATAAAACAGGAACAAATAGTGTTGAGATAAAGGTGGCTGCTACCATACCAAAGAGTAGAACAATCCCTATAGACATCTGTGTGATAGCACCAGCACCAGTAGCAAAAGCAAGAGGAAATATACCAAACAAAAATGAGAGAATAGTCATCATGATAGCACGAAAACGCAGTGTTCCTGCTTGTATGGCTGATTCTATTATGCTCATGCCACTCTCTCTTTTCTCTTTTGCAAACTCAACGATAAGGATGGCATTTTTAGCAGCTAAGGCGACGAGTAAGACTAGCCCAACTTGTGCAAAAGTATTGAGTGGGATTCCCATCAAGTTAAGTCCTCCAACAGCACCTGCAACGACCATAGGAACAGAGAGTAATATCATGAGAGGAAGAATCCATGATTCATACTGAGCAGATAGCACTAAAAATACGATGATAAGAACGCCAAATACAACATAAATCTGTGCATTTCCTGCTAGTTTTTCTTGATAACTCATACCAGACCACTCATACCCATAAGATGATGGAAGAACTTTTTTAGATATTTCATCCATAGCTTTCATGGCATCACCAGAGCTATATCCAGGAGCTGCAGCACCATTTATCTGAATACTTCTATACATATTGTAGTGTGTTAAGTTTTGTGGCCCTATCTTCTCTTTTACCTGTAAAATGGCATCAAGTGGAATCATTTTGTTATGTACATTTTTCACAAAGAGTTTTGTAATATCGTCTTTAGAGCTTCTATACTCTTTATCGGCTTGAACAAAAACACGAAATACTTTTCCAAATTTTGTAAAATCATTTACATAAACACTTCCAAGATAAGTCTGCATAGTTGCAAAAAGGTCTGCCATATTTACACCAAGAGCATTTGCCTTTTCTCTATCTATCTTGATGTCATACATAGGGTAGTTTGTTGCAAAAGTTGTAAAGGCATAAGCGATTCTAGGGTCAGCAAATGCACCTTTTATTATCTCGTTTGCATAGTGTTCAAATGTGTTTAAATCTCCTGATAGATAATCTTGAAGTCTAAAGTCAAACCCACCTACATTTCCCACTCCAGGGATACCAGGCATATTAAAAGCAGCTATATTTGCTTCTCCTATGACAGAAGTTTTTTGTTTTATCTGTTTTATAATGCCAAATACACTACTCTCTTTTGTGGTTCTTTGCTTCCAATCTTTTAAAGATACAAACATAGCAATAGCTGAGCCATCAAGAGATGATGTTACTATGTTATACCCCTCTACGCTCACAATATTACTAACCCCATCTATACTATAGATAATATCCTCAACTTTTTTACCAAGTTTTGTAGTTTGGGCTAAAGATGTTCCGGGTTTAAGATTGACAGACACCATACAGACACCTTTGTCTTCTGAAGGCACAAAACCTGTAGGTGTAATGCTAAAGAGATAGTACATGAGATAAAAGATTCCACCCATAACTAAAATCATAAAGTATCTTACTTTTATAAAGAGAGTTATTATTTTTTTATATTGTGCTGTAAGAGCGTCAAAAATATTGTCAAATTTTTCAAAGAGTATAAACTTTTTTTCTCCCTTTTTTCTTCTCTTAATGATAATAGCACTCAGAGCAGGGGAGAGTGTTAAAGCATTTAAAGAGGAGATTAAAACAGCAAAAGATATAGTAAGAGCAAACTGTTGGTATAAAGAGCCTGTGATACCGGGAAGTAATGAAACTGGAACAAAGACAGCAACTAAAACTAGAGTGGTTGAGATGATTGGCCCGATGAGTTCTATCATAGATTTTTTAACTACTTGTGGCATTGTGAGTTCTGGTTCTTTGTTCATGATGACCTCAACATTCTCAACAACCAAAATAACATCATCAAC
>JALTUB010000366.1 GCA_027047745.1 Sulfurimonas sp. | reverse complement strand
AATTGTACCACTATATAAGAAAAAAAAATCTTAAAGTGAGTTGTTTTGTATGTTAAGGATAGTTCCCTCGTTCCCAATCTCCGATTGGGAATGCAGAAAAAGCACTACAACAAAGTAATATGGGAACTAGCAATAAAATTATTTGCTTTGCTTGTTTAGCAAATCAAGTATCTTACTTTTTATCTTTGGCAGATGAACTCTTAGTACGGTTTCTATAACTTCATCGTCAACACTGTCATAATCATGGGCTATGAAATTTCTAACTGCATTGAGACCTTTTAAGTCTATTTTATCTATTTTCGAAAGTATTTCAAACTCATTTTCATCTTTTAGTTTGTTAAATTGTTCGGCAATGGAAATGATTTGCATTCTTATCGCTGGTTTTAAAGTTCTGTCTTCTAGTGCAGACATTATTTTTCCATTTTTTTGAGATATAAAAAACTCTATATCATCAATCTTTTCTACTATGGATTCTAATCTCTTTTTCATATAGCTATCTGCTCTTTTTGAAGCTGTTCTTGAATGAGATGGTTTTTTGTGTTGGCTGGGATAAGGTCTACTTTTTTATGAAACAGAAGTTCTAACTCTTTTTTTATATCTTCAATCTTTGCAAGTTTAGCAAATGCATTATCTTTGAAAAAAATATCGTGGTCTATTTTGTATGTGAGATCTATGTCACTAAATATATCCTCTGTACCACGAGCATAAGAACCAAAAAGACTAAAAAGCATAAAACCTTGGGCTTTATAGCGATGATTAAAGAAGTGTAAATTTTTAATAATTGTAGTTTTATCCATAATGTAAATTATACTTTAATAAAATAAGAATGTCAAAAATATCAATAGAGCTAATCTACTTCTTCAAAAAAGACGAAATCTTCTCTGCTATAAAATACTCCTTAGAGTCAGATAGTATGATTTGTGCTGCTTTTTTAGTGTCCGAATTAAAAACCAAGGGTCCTATAAAGTTTACTATAGAGTCTTCTATGGGATTTTGTATAAGAAGTATATTGTAAATAAGTAGGTTTGAGTTTACTGTTATACCCAGTTCTTCTTTTAGATTTTTTGGAACTTCAAAATCATACTCTCTTAGAGCATACGGATTTACTAAGGTAAAAGATATATTATTATTTTGACAAGATTGCATTCTCATGAAAATATCGTCTACCTTCTCTAATTCTACTTGTTTTATCTCTTTAAAGCCTAAAAGTGGAGTAACTATATCAAATTTCATAAAAAACCTTTTTGTAATTTTGTTTATTGTATCACTTTTAAGCATAAAATATTCCTAGTTTAAAGAGTGTTATATAAGTTTTAGATAGAATAACACATCAATTAAGTATTTGGATGGATGTATGACAATAAAAACAAAATTTACACTTTTAGTTCTAGGCTCTTTACTCTTTTTTTCAGGTTGTTCTAAAAAGGTAGAAGAGTATAACAAACCAGCTGTTTATTGGTATGGTAAAATCATAGAGAGTGTCTCGCAAAACAACTTTGATAAGGCAGATGACTATTACTCATCACTTCAGAGTGAACATTCTGCTTCGCCACTGCTTCCAGAAGCGACTATGATACTTGCTATTGCCCATATGCATTATGGAGAATATCTTTTGAGTGAGCATTTTTTAAACGAGTATATTAAAAGATATGCGAACTCAAATGAAAAAGAGTTTTCAGAGTTTATGAAGATAAAAGCAAAATATATGGCTCTACCAAACCCAAGAAGAGACCAATCGCTTATAAATGAAGCGATAATAGCTGCAGAAAACTTTAAACTAAACTATCCTCACTCTTCGTATTACCCTGTAGTTGATACTATGGCTACAAACTTACACATGGCACAAGCAATACTCAATGAAGCTATTGCTTCTCTTTATGATAGAATTGACAAACCAAAAGCAGCTGCTTACTACAGAGCTATAGAACCTGAGCCTTGGATAAATTGGGATGATGTAGATAGAGCAAATATAGTATGGTATCGTGAATGGTTTGAGGGTAATGGCACATCTAGTTGGTATGCCTTTATGATTCCAGATACTACTAGTGTTGTATCTCGCCATGAAAATACAGATGAGATTTTAACTGATGACAACACAACTGATAACAATACAACTTTAGATAAATAGGAACATATTTTATGAAACTAAGCAACTATGGAGAATTTCCAACTGATATACCAGTTATAGCAGAGGACGAACTCTTTTTATACCCTTTTATGATTTCACCTCTGTTTTTAAGTGATGAGAACAATATAAATGCAGCTACAAAAGCTATAGAAGAAAATACTCTTGTTATAGTATGTCCAACAAAACCACAACATGAAGGTCAAAGGGATTATGCCTCTTTATATGATGCTGGTGTTGTTGGTTCAATCATGAGGAAAGTTTCTCTACCTGATGGAAGAATCAAGGTGCTTTTTCAAGGTTTAGCAAGAGCAAAACCTGAGTATGAAGTCTCACACACACCACTTATAGCTCATGTTAATATTATAGAACCTAGTATAGTCAACTCCTTAAAAGTTGATGCTATTCTTGAAATAGTAAGAGAGAAAGTTAGATCTTTATCTACTATTAGCAACTATTTTCCACCTGATTTACTTAGAACTATAGAAGAAAATCATGACCACAATCGTATCATTGACCTTATATGTTCAACTGTAAAACTCAAAAAAGAACAAGCTTATCAGCTGTTTATACAGACTGATACTGAACAGAGATTTTTAGACCTTATTGACTATCTTATAGATGAGATAGAAGCAAATAAACTTCAAAAAGAGATTCGCTCTAAGGTACATACACACATAGAAAAAGTAAATAAAGAATACTTCTTAAAAGAACAGTTAAAAGAGATTCAAAAAGAGCTTGGTACTGATACTTCACGAGATGAAGAGATAGAAGAGTACAGAAAAAAACTCCAAGCAAAAAAGGCTGGGATGAGTGAAGATGCTTACAAGGAGATAAACAAACAACTTGATCGTTATTCTCGTATGCACCCTGATTCATCTGATGCTTCCATGACACAAACATATCTGGACTGGGTACTCGATATTCCTTTTGGAGATATGGCTAAAAAGTCTCTTAAGATAGAAGATGTACAAACACAACTTGATGAAGACCATTTCTCTCTTAAAAAGCCTAAAAAACGCATAGTAGAGTATTTTGCTGTTAAAGAACTACTTGCACTTAGAGGTATTAGCCAGAAAAAAAGTGCTGGGGCTATCTTATGTTTCTCAGGACCTCCTGGTGTTGGTAAAACTTCACTTGCAAACTCTATTGCCACTGCTCTAAAAAGACCTCTTATAAGGATAGCTCTTGGTGGTCTTGAAGATGTAAACGAGCTTAGAGGGCATCGTCGTACTTATGTTGGTGCTATGCCAGGGCGTATAACTCAGGGACTCATTGACTCTAAAAAGATGAACCCTGTTATAGTTTTAGATGAAGTTGATAAGGTTTCAAGAAGTCAAAGAGGAGACCCTACTGCTGCACTTTTAGAGATACTTGACCCTGAACAAAACAGTGAGTTTAGAGATTATTATCTAAACTTCAATCTTGACTTGAGTAATGTTATCTTTATAGCAACTGCAAATGATGTTGGACGAATACCTGCTCCACTTCGTGATAGGATGGAGTTTATCACAGTTAGTTCATACACACCACAAGAGAAGTTTGAGATAGCTACTAGATACTTACTTCCTCAAGAGATAAAAAAACATGGACTTAAAAAGTCAGAACTAAACATCTCAAAACCTGCACTAAAAGAGCTTATACATAGCTACACAAGAGAGGCAGGAGTTCGTAATCTTCGCCGTCGTTTAGCTGAAGTCAGTAGAAAAGTGGCAAAAGATATTTTGCAAGAATCTTCCCTTACAAAAGTCTCTATCACTCTTAAAAACTTAAAAGATTTCTTTGATAAAAGCGTTTTTGAGATAGAAAAAACAGATAAAGTTCCAGTTATCGGTGTTGTTAATGGTCTTGCATGGACAGCAGTTGGTGGCGATGTGCTTAAGATAGAGAGCATACGCATAAAAGGAAAAGGAACGCTTCAACTAACAGGAAGTCTTGGTGATGTCATGAAAGAGTCAGCTAGAATTGCTATGAGTGTTGTTAAAACACTTATCGACACTAAAAAGTTAAAAATTTCAGATGAAAACATTCCAAAAACCTTTAAAGAAAAAGAAGAAAATATAAAAGTAGATCCAAGTGAGATTTATAAGCGTTATGACCTACATATTCATGTTCCAGATGGTGCAACACCAAAAGATGGTCCTAGTGCTGGTATCGCTATGGTTAGCGTAATCTCATCTATACTAAGTTCAAAAAAAATTCGCTCAGAGATTGCTATGACTGGTGAAGTCTCACTAAGTGGCGATGTATTACCTATTGGTGGACTCAAAGAGAAACTTATAGCTGCACACAAAGCAGGTATGACAAAAGTTTTAGTACCACAAAAAAATCATGAAAGAGATTTGGATGATATTCCTAAAGAGGTTAAAGAGACTATGGAAATAGTTGGAGTAAAAAGAGTCGAAGAAGTTTTAAAACAAGTTCTAATCTAAAGAACTTGTTTTAGTTTTAGAGGTTCTATTTATATAATAACAGTTGCTATCTTATTCATAAGCTCGTCATGTCGGATAGGCTTCATTAAAAAACCATTCGCTCCAAACTCTAAAGCTTCACTTTTTTTAGTCTCATCTGTTGTCAATACTATGATTGGTAGTTGACGAAGATTGTCATCTGCTCTAACTACCTTTAGCACATCAATGCCACCCATAATAGGCATAATAATATCCAGTAGTATCAAGTCAATATCATCACGAGACTTTAAAACACCTATTGCATCTGAACCATTTTTAGCTTCAATCACCTCAGTTACTTTTCCTGTCTTTTTTAACATAGATTTTAGTAACTTAAGATTTATCATATCATCATCAACTGCTAGAACTATCAAATCATTTCTTTGCATAAACTACCCTTTTGTTATATAAATTTTTCGCACATGAGTCTTAGTAAATCCTTACTAATAGAGTTACTTATGATTTCATCAACATATTCTCTCTCTTCATTATTTATAGCTGAACTACTATTATCCAATAAAATAAGATGAGTTTTAATGGCTTTTTGAGAGTTTCTTTCACTAACGAGTTTTGAAAATTCACCTAAATTTAACTCTTGGATAGCTTTATCAAATATTACAAGTTTGTATAATCTCTCTTTAGTCATGATAGATAATTCTTCTGCATCTTTTGCAACCTCATATTTATAGCCTAAAGCTTGTAAAAGTTTTTCAAATAGTTTTGTTTCAAAAGGACTTTTGTTGGCTAATAAAATATCTGCATCAAAAGAAGGAGTTTTCACTTCTTTTTCTATCTCCTCTGGAACTTCTTCTTCTACCGTTTCACTACTTTTATCATCAACTATATAAGCAGATAAAAAGTTATTTAATATAGCTAAAATATCTGTACGAACCAATGGTTTGGTTGTATATTCATCAAGACCTGCTGCTAAAAATCTCTCTCTATCACCTTTTAGAGCATTTGCTGTTAAAGCAACTATAGGCACATGTTTTTGATTGTACTGAGATTCATACTCTAAAATCTCTTTTGTCGCCTCAACTCCATCTAAAAATGGCATCTGAATATCCATAAATATTAGAGAAAAATTCTCATCTTTTCGTTTTTGAAATGCTTCTAAACCATTCGAAGCGATACTAACTCGTAAACCAACTTCTTCAAGTGTTCTTTTTATCAACTTTTGATTGATAATATTATCTTCTGCAACTAAAACCTTTGTATCAAACATAGTGGCATTTGGAATATACTCTTTAGGAATATTTACACTCTTTTTAGTTGTTGAGTTCTTAATACTACAGTTTTCTAAAGATGACTTCAATTTACTACTATTTAATGGCTCATAAATTGTTTTAAATATTTCTGCACCAGTTGATTCTATAGCCTTCATGTAGTATGATTTAGTTAAAAGAACCATCTCTTGAGGTTGCTTACTTATTGCCAGTAAACTATCCTCATCTGTATAATCATAATCAACAAAAACAAGGCTAAAACTATCTTTACTCTGCAAATAATTTAATTCATCTATATCATTAAAAGAAGTATAGTGAACACCATAATAAGTTAAATATTTTTTAAGATAATCCTCTTGTTTTTTATTTTTATGAGGAGATTCTAAAACAAGTGCATTTATATTTGTATGTGCATTTTTTGCAGATTCGTTTATTGACTCTGCTTCTTCAAAATCCAATGTAAAGAAGAATGTTGTTCCTTTACCTGCTTCACTATGAAGGTCTAGTTGTCCACCCATAAGTTCAATAAAGTTACTTGAGATTGTTAAACCCAGACCTGTACCACCATACTTACGAGTAATCGAAGTATCAGCTTGAGAAAATGCTTCAAATATTTTAGCTTTTTGTTCACTTGTTACACCGATACCACTATCTTGAACTTCAAATTTAACCCTAGTTATCCCAATATGCTCTGTCTCTTCCTTTCTTATATTTACATCAATAGCACCTGAACTACTTGTAAATTTAACTGCATTTGACAATAGGTTTATTAGTACCTCTTTGATTTTTGTAGGGTCACCTTTTAGTGGTTGTTCAAGAGAAGGATCAATAAAACAACTTAGGTCAATATGTTTCTCACTAGCACGAACAGCGTATAATTCAACAGCACTTTCAAACTCTGAAATAGCATTAAAAGATATGTCTTCAATTTCAAGCTTATTACTCTCAATTTTAGATAGGTCAAGAATATTATTAATAATTTCAAGAAGGTTCTCAGAACTTTTTTCAATAATTTCAACAAACTCACCCTGCTCTTCTTCAAGACCTGTATCTTTAAGAAGTTCAGTAAACCCAACAATACCATTTAGTGGGGTACGAATCTCATGAGACATATTTGCTAAGAACATTGATTTTGCTTCACTCGCTTCTTGAGCAAACTCTTTATCTTCCCTGATATGTTCAACAATCTTCTCTATCAGTTCGTATGCTTGTTTAGTACCTTTTGAGGTATCTAAATCAACATGTACTTCTGTATCGTGTTCTGTACTATGAACAACTCTATTTAGTAACTCTTCAAGGTCTAAGATATTATTTGATATTTCTTTAGATAGTAGGTATCCAAGAACAGACAAAATCAACATTATAAACCAAACGACAATAGATTCTATAAGGAGAGTAAAGGCATCATTTTTAACTTCAAGAGCCCTTTTGTCTATAGCCGCTGCAACAAGTGTTTCTGCTTTTGAAATTATCTTTAACTTTTGTGTTAGCATTTTAGACCAATCATCCAAATTTATATGATAATTATTGCTTAAAACAGCCTCAAAGACATGTGTTCTTTCCTTATTGATACTCTTCAATAGTGCTTTATTTGCTTTATTGTTAAAGATGGCATCAAGCTTCATAGCCAATTTCGTATTGTTTATGTTTGCATAATCGATAGAATCTGCTTTTGCTATAAGACCAATCCAATAATCAACTCTATCTGTCTTTATTTTCTTTCCATCTTCTAAAGACTTAACAATAAAATCTCTTTCAGAGACAGTTGCCTCTGAAGCTCTTACTAAATCAATATGTAGATTGGAGAGTTGTGTTATTTTTGAATCCATTTGATCAAAACTCAACTCTTCAAGATTTATATAAGCGTCTGCTAACTTATATTTATCGTACGAATTATAAACAACATAACTTGCTACAACAAAAAGTATAATTATCGGGAAGAGACTTATCAGTTTAAGTCTATTTTTAAGTCCTATATTCATCTATTTAACCTTCTTTGAAATTTGCTCTATGACATTATCTATCCTTTTGATAGCCTTTGTCATCTCTTTTTTATCTGAAGAACTCATCAAACACTCTAACTCTTTGTTGAACTCTTTTATCTGCATACTATCACTCATCCCTTTTAACATACGAGCATCTTTTATACATTGGTCAAAATCATCTTGAGACAGAGCTTGATTAATGCGAGAAGATATATCACTACTATCTTTGATATAGTCTATGAAAAGTTCTTCAAATGTCTCCATGTCTAAGCCTATAGCATTTGCACTTAACTCTTTGGAGTAGTGAACTTCAATATCCTCTACCGTATTATCTTCTTCGGGGTCATCATCTTTAAACTCTAAAACAAAGTCATCATCAGCTATTGTCTCTTGGATATTATCTTTAAACTCTAAGATAAGTTCATCATCTTTTTCAACAACTTCTTTTCCTGCAAGTCTATCCATAATAGTGTAAAATAGGTCTAGATTTTTTCTAATTACAGCAGTATCTTTAGACGCATTAACTGTACTTATGGCATTTAAAGCATTTTCTATCCTTAGATTTGCAGCAACACCTTTAAGTTTATGCGACAATATAGATAAGTTTATAATATCATTTTCTTCTAAGGAGGTATATAAACCTGATTTAAACTCTTCTGCTTGTGCTATAAAATCTTGTATAAACTCTTCAATCAAATCAACTGGTAAACCAAGCTCGGAAGAAGCGACATGTGGGTCAAAAACATAATCATCTTCTTCTATATCAATATCAATAACAGGTTCTATATTTTTTGCTATAACAGGTTCATCTTTTGGAACTTTTACAGGAGCTTTTACAGGCTTTTTTTCTACAACATCTTCAACTTCAACATCTTCAACATCTATATGTAAGTCTAAAGGTGCTTCAGTTTCAACAACCTTAGTTTTAACAACCTTAGGCTCAACCTTAACTGCTTTATACTCTGTCTCTTTGATTTTTGCTATTGGTGCTGTTTTAGGTATCGTTTCACTAGCAACAGTATCTCTTTCTTGTGCGCTTAACATTCTTAAATTATTAAGATGAACAAAATAAGCTTCAGAGATTGGATTATCACTCAAATATGCTTTAGTAATATCTAAACTTGCAGTATATGTTCTTGATTCGACACTGATTATTACCTTAGACTCTTCAAGAGACTCTGCACAAGATATAAAGTCTATCCAATGAACATGTTGAAAATTATGAACATGACCTGGCGTACGAACAAACAAGTCTGCAAAATCTGCAGCTTCTGACCTTAGCTGTGATAGATTTGAAAAACCAAGAGTCTTTAAATCATTTTCATCAATACCAATAAATTCTTTGGCTGAATTATATATTAACATACTTTAGTATCCTTGTGATTAGCGTTCTTGTTCTAACATTCTATTATAAAGCTCTTCTGCTTCTATAATGTTTTTTCGAGATGCCACTTTTCTTGCAGCGATATACCCAGTAATCTCATTATCATCATCTCGTATTGGTAATATTTCTGTTTCTACCCAATAGTACAGACCATCTTTTCTTAGGTTTTTAACTAAACCATTCCATACTCGACCTGATTTTAGCGTTTCCCACATACGAGCAAATGCAGCTTTTGGCATATCTGGATGCCTGATTATATTGTGTGGTTGCCCTATAAGCTCTTTAACACTATACCCACTAATTTCGCAAAACTTTTGATTAGCATAAGTAATAATACCTTTTAAGTCAGTTTGACTTATAATGACACTTCCTTCATATATATACTCTTCATCTATAGCTGATACTTTACTCATGAGAAACCTTCCACTTAATTAGAATTTGCATAAATATATCATAAAGCACTAAAATTAAAACTTATTTATAATAACTTTTTATGATTTTTGCATCTTTTGCGTTTAATACACTACAAATCTCATCATAACTTACTCTTTTTACTTCTTCAAAAGTTCCAAAATGTTTTAGCAACTTTACAATTTTTGCTTGAGAAATGCCATGAAGATTTAAAAGCTTACTCTCTTTATCTAGTTTTAGTTTTGTTTTTTTATGAAATGTTATTGCACTGCGATGTGCTTCATCTCTTAGATTTTGCACCCATTGAAGTCTTTTATCACTCTCTTTGAGTTTAAACTCATCATGACTTGAGTGAATAATATCTTTTGCTTTACCCTTAGCACGATGTGAAGCAGCATCTATCTTTTCTTTTGAGATAGCTATAACATCTAAAAATATACCATTTGATTCTAAAATATCTATGGCAAGTTTAAGTAGAGTTGCCCCACCATCTAGTATCCACAAGTCTGGTGCTGGATTTTTTTCAAAACTTTCAACTCGTCTTGTTAGCGTCTCTCTCATTTGAGCATATTCATCTTTGGCACTTAGATGATAAGTTCTGTAACTTTTTTTATCAAACTTACTATTTTCATAAACTATCATAGCCCCAACTGTTGCTACCCCTGACATATGAGAGTTATCAAAAACTTCTACTCTGTTTGGCATTTTTTCTAAGCTTAACAGCTCTTTTATATCTTCTAGGATTTTAACATCAACACTCTTTTCATCTCTTTTTAAAAGCTCCTCTGCATTTAGCATTGCCAAATCTATAAGATGTTTTTTATCTCCTATTTTTGGAACATATATTTGTGCTTTTTTTTCAAAGATGTTAGAGATATACTCTTTTATGATTTCAAGGTTCTCAAACTCTTTAGCGATTAAGATAGGTGCTATGATGGGTGGCTTATCTCCTGTGTAAAAATCAAGCAAAACACGACTGTAAATCTCATCTAAATCAACATCATCACTAGAACCATTTAAAGATATAAAATCATGAGAGGAGGATATTATCTTTCCATGACGCATAAAGATTTTAACAACAACAGCCCTAATTTTCGAGTGAGAAACAACAAAAATGTCATAATTTTCATCATTTGCAAAATCTATCTCACTTTTTATCTCCGAGCGACTAATCCTCTCAACCCTATCTCTTAGTTCACCAGCCTCTTCAAAACGCAACTCCTCAGCATAAAACTCCATTTTTTCTTTAAGTTTTTTTATCAGAAGTTTTTTATTTTGTATCAACTCTCTTGCTACATCCAACTCTTTGTTATATCTCTCTTGTGTAACTAAAATCTCACAAGGACCTAAACATTTTTCTATCTGATAGTAAAGACACACTTTTTTTGATTTTAGGCATGATTTTTTCTGTACAAGTTTACACAACTCATAAACAGAGTCTAAAATATCTCTAGCTCCAACAGAGTAAGGACCATAATATGTTATATCTTTACTCTTTAAAATCTTTCTAGTTATCTCAAAACGAGGATATTTTTGTGAGTTATCAATATAAATATATGGGTATGTTTTATCATCTCTAAGCAAAATATTGTACTTAGGATTTAACTGTTTTATCAGTGAATTTTCTAAGATGAGTGCATCATGTTCGCTTTTTACAACTATATACTGCATAGACACTGTTTGTTCTATCATCTTTTTTATACGCAGACCTAGTTGTGAAGAAGCTCCAAGTTTTGGAGTGAATTGCCAGTACGATTTTACACGGTTACTTAAGTTCTTTGCTTTTCCAATATAAAGAAGATGACCATTTTTATCAAAATATTGGTAAATACCTGAGGAAGATGGCAGTTGTTTTATGGTTTGTTCAAGAGTCATATAGTATCATACCAGTTAATAGAATAAAAAGGTCTGTTTTGAATATTTTTAAAAATCTGATTACTGTTTCTCATCTGCTAATTATAACAAGTTTAGCATTTAGCATAAGTGGATGTGGTTATAAAGCACCACCATATATAAAACAAGTTGCACCAAAAGGTGACAAAAATGTTAAGTTTATCATCCAAGATAAAAAATTTGGACAAGAGAACAATGAGAGTTGCGACAAGTAATGTTTTATTATGATGTAATTATTGTCGGCTCTGGTGTTGCTGGTCTTTATGCAAGTATGAATCTTCCAAAAGAGAAAAAAGTTCTAATCTTAAACAAAAGAGAAACTTTTAAATGTAACTCTTTTTATGCTCAAGGTGGAGTTGCCTTAGCTCGTAACAAGGCAGATATACCTGTACATATAAAAGATACTTTAGATGCAGGTTCTGGACTATGCGACAAAGATGCTGTTGAACTTTTAAGTGCCTCTTCAAGAGAAGTTATTGATGACATTATAAAAAATGGTTTTTCTTTTGATAAAAATGAAGAGGGGGAACTTTTATATACTAAAGAAGCAGCTCATTCATGTGAAAGAATACTACACGCTGGAGGAGATGCTACAGGACGATATTTACACCATTTTTTACTATCTGAAAACACTCATGCCATGCTAGGTGATGCAAGAGTAGTTGACCTGCTCATTAAAGATGGTGAGTGTTATGGTGTAACTGTTTTAGAACATAGACAAACGCGTAATATCTATGCTAAAAATGTAATCATTGCTAGTGGTGGTGTAGGTTCTTTGTATGAGTTCCATACAAATGCACCTACTATAAGTGCAGATATGCAAGGTTTATGTCTCATGAAAGGTATAGAGCTAGAGAGAATGGAGATGTTACAATTTCACCCAACAGTATTTGTAAATAGCAATGATGCACAAAAAATGTTACTCACAGAAGCACTTCGAGGAGAAGGAGCTGAGATTGAAGATGAAAATGGCAGACGATTTATGTTTGACTATGACAAAAGAGGAGAGTTGGCTTCAAGAGACATAGTTAGTAAATCTATCTTTAGATATAAGAAAAAAACAGGACTAAATGTTTACCTCTCTTTTAAAAATTTTGATGAAAAATATTTTAAAAATAGGTTTCCAAATATAAGTAAATATTTAAGGGATTTAGGTTTTAATGTTCCAAGTCAAAGAGTTCCAATATCTCCTGCTTTTCATTATGCAATAGGTGGTATAAAAACTGATTTAAACGCAAGAGTACCAAGTGTTAAAAATCTATACGCCATCGGTGAAGTTGCATCAACTGGTGTTCACGGTGCAAATCGTCTTGCTTCAAACTCACTTTTAGAAGGGTTAGTATTTGCTAAAATAGCAGTTTTAGACATTTTATCTCAAAGGGATGATAAAACGATTATGGAGTTTGATACTATAGATGAAGTCATGAGCATGAAGGAAGATAAGGATAAAAAAAATCAACTCAGGCATACAATGTGGGAAAATGTATCTATAATAAGAACAAATAGTGGCTTAAATGATGCATTAAACACAATTAATGCTCTTTTAAAAGAAAAAATTGGTAGACTATTGAAATTTCGTTTACTTACGGCTAGAGAGATAATAGTCTCAGCACTAAAAAGAAAAGAATCTATCGGGGTTCACACTATACAAGAGGAGAATTAAATGGAACATGAAGCAATTAATCTTGCAACAACTTGGGTGGGATGGTTAAGTTTAGCCATCTTTGTTATTGCTTATTATTTTATAGCTACAGAGGATAGATATGAAGTAAACAAAGCAAAACCAGCTCTTTTTGCAGGAACATTTATGTTTATGCTCATAGGAATTTATTATGCTATAAATGGAATAAATCCTGACCCTCTGCATGAAGAGTTAGAGCATCTTATATTAGAGATTGCAGAAATTTTCTTCTTCTTACTAGTTGCTATGACTTACATTGAAACACTTATAGAAAGAGGTGTTTTTGACCTTATGAAGTATAAGCTTGTCTCTAAGGGTTATACTTATAAAAAGTTATTTTGGCTCACTGGTCTTTTAGCATTTTTTATCTCTCCCGTTGCAGACAACTTAACTACAGCACTTATTTTATCTACTGTTCTTTTTACGATTGATAAAAAAAATATTGCATTTCTAGTTCCTGGTGCTATCAACATAGTTGTTGCTGCAAATGCAGGTGGTGCTTGGTCTCCATTTGGTGACATTACAACACTTATGTCATGGACTGCTGGAAAAGGTGAGTTTGTTGACTTTCTTTATCTTTTCCCTGCCTCTGTAGTTGGTTGGGGCGTTACAGCTTTTTTACTATCTATGTATGTTCCAAATGGACAACCTCCTTTTGATGCTTCCACAGAAAAAAAGCCACAAGTTCTTGATGGTGGTATGGGTGTTACTTACTTAGGTGTTGCAACTATCGTTATAGCAGTTTTAGGTCATCAATTTTTTCACTTTCCTGCAATGTGGGGCATGATGTTTGGTCTTGCACTTCTCAAAATGTATTCTGTTCATCTTCATAAAAGTGGGCAACATGGCTTTAATATCTATGTTAATATGCAAAAAGTAGAGAATGACACTCTTCTTTTCTTCTTTGGTATCCTCTCAGCAGTTGGAGCATTACATTTTTTAGGTTTCTTAGAATATGTTCATCATGTTTACGGTATAGTAGGATCAACTGCAGCGAATGTTGGAGTAGGTTTTCTCTCTGCAATAGTAGATAATGTTCCAGTCATGAGTGCAATTTTAAAATCATCTCCAGATATGGATACAGCACAATGGATGCTAGTTACAATGACAGCAGGAATCGGTGGAAGCCTTATCTCTTTTGGTTCTGCTGCAGGTGTTGGAGTTATGGGTAAACTTCGTGGCATTTATACCTTTGGTTCTCACCTGAAACTCTCATGGACAATACTTGTTGGATATATTATATCTATCGCTATTTGGTATGTTCAGTTTGAGATAATGGGACTTTATTAAATTTATAAATAAGAGACAATCTTATGCACTCATCAATAGAAGTAGAAATCATACTACTCTTTATGGTTATCATATCAGTTGCGATGAGTGTAAGATATTTTAGTAATCTTCCATATACAATAGCACTTATTTTTACAGGGATAATCTTAAGTTTTTTTGATATTTTTCCAGATATACGCCTTACTCCAAACCTGATTTTCCATGTTTTACTGCCACCTCTTCTCTTTGAAGCTGCCTTTAATCTAAATGCAAAAGAGATGAAAGAAAATCTAAAACCTATTCTTACCTATGCTGTTTTTGGGGTTGTTATTGCTGTATTTACTACAGGATTTTTCTTACAAACCACTCTTTCTATCTTCTCTCCAAATGAAGCCATGCCACTTATTGCCGCTTTACTTTTTGGTGCAGTTATATCTTCAACTGACCCTATTTCAGTTCTTGCTATTTTTAAGCAACTTGGAGTCCCTAAAAGACTATCTTCTATCATAGAAGGAGAGAGCTTACTCAATGATGGTGTTTCCGTTGTCGTTTATGGGATAGTTTTATCAACAATAGTTTCACACTCTGAATTTAGTCTTACTAACGGGATTAAAGAGTTTGTGATTGTAGCATTTGGAGGAGTCGCTGTTGGAGGGGTTATAGGACTCACCTTTTCAAGAATCACAGCACTCGTTGATGATCATTTGATAGAAATAACACTTACAACAGTTGTAACATACCTCTCTTATCTTGTTGCCGAGCATTTTGAGGTATCGGGTGTTATATCTGTTATAGCAGCTGGTTTGATGGTTGGAAACTATGGAACAAAGATAGGCATGAGTCCAACAACAAGAGTATCTGTAAAAGATTTTTGGGATTACATTGCCTTTATTATTAACTCAGTTGTTTTTATTATCATCGGCTTGGAAGTTGGCATCGTAAATATTTTTTCAAATTTTTCTTATATTGTGATAGCGATTATAGCTGTACTTTTAGGGCGAAGTGTATCTATACTATTTTTAACTATGTTTTTAAATGTGATAGATAAAAAAATCAGCTTTAAATGGCAATCAATCTTCATTTGGGGTGGAGTAAGAGGTGCACTTGGCATGGCATTAGCACTTGCTATACCTCTTGATTATGAGTTTAGAAGTATCATTTTAACTATGAGTTTTGGTGTTGTTGGATTTTCTTTAATTGTTCAAGGTTTATCGATAGGGAAACTTTTGCAGTTTTTCAATATCGGAGGACGAGATAAGAACTTAGAAGAGTACGAACTTAAAAAAGGAAAACTCATATCTCTAAATGGTTCTTTGTCAGACTTAGAAACGATGAGAAAAGAAGCACTTATCTCAGAGCATGTTTATAAACTGCTATTAGAATACAACACTAAAGATATAGATAAGGCTAAAGACGACATAGAAAAGTTGGCTACAAATCCAGATGTAAAAGATTATGAGTTCAAAACAGCACTTAAAAGACTCCTACTTAAACAAAAAGACGCCATACAAGAGTCTATGAAACATGGAATAATATCTACAACTATTGGTGAAGAACTTATAGCAAATATCAATAAAGAGATTTTATTTATTCAATAAGCATTCACAATCAAAAATTAACCTTATTTATAGTATCCTTTCACAATTATTTAATTATTTTATGAAAGGCATTTATATGAAAAATGTTAGCATTATAGTCCTAGATTTTGGTTCTCAATACACTCAACTTATAGCCCGTCGTCTTCGTGAAGACAAAATTTACTGTGAAATTCTTCCCTATCATACATCTGTAGAAGATATTAAAACAAAAAACCCTCAAGGTATTATCCTCTCTGGTGGTCCATCTTCTGTATATAATGAAGATGCTTACGAAGTAGATAAAGGTGTTTATGACTTAGGTCTTCCTATCCTTGGTATCTGTTATGGTATGCAAAGGATTGCTGTTGATTTTGGAGGTAGCGTAATCCGTTCTTCACATCATGAGTATGGAAAAGCAGAGTTAAAGATAGAAACAGACTCTCCTCTTTTAAAAGATTGTGATGATAACCGTATAGTTTGGATGAGTCATAGCGACAAGGTAGAGACTCTCCCCCAAGGTTTTACACCCATAGCAACAAGTGCAAACTCTCCTTATGCAGCCATAGCAAATGAAGAAAAACGCGTTTATGCAATGCAGTATCACCCAGAAGTTCAACACTCTGAAGAGGGTTATCTCATGCTTCGTAACTTTGCAAAAAATATTTGTGGAGTTACTGAAAAATGGAAGATGGAACACTTCTTAAAACAACAAATAGACCTAATCCGTGAGAAAGTTGGAGATGCAAAAGTTCTTTGTGGGCTAAGTGGTGGAGTTGATAGTTCAGTTGTTGCTGCTATGCTTTATGAAGCGATTGGTGACCAACTCATTCCTGTCTTTGTTGATAATGGACTACTAAGAAAAGGTGAACGACAACAAGTTGAGGAAGTTTTCAAGATAAACCTAAAAGCTCCTTTGATAACTGTTGATGCAGTTGATAACTTTTTGGGGAAACTCGCAGGTGTGAGTGACCCTGAGACAAAAAGAAAGATTATTGGACATACTTTTATAGAAGAGTTTGAAAAAGAGGCGAAAAAACATGATGGGATTAAATTTTTAGCACAGGGAACACTTTACCCTGATGTTATCGAGTCTATCTCTGTAAATGGTCCATCTGAAGTTATAAAATCACATCACAATGTTGGTGGTTTACCTGATTGGATGGATTTTGAGCTTATAGAACCACTTCGTGAACTTTTTAAAGATGAAGTTCGCAAGATTGGTTTAGAGTTAGGACTTCCATCTGATATGATAAATCGTCATCCATTCCCTGGACCAGGTTTAGCTATCCGAATCATGGGTGATGTTAATGTACCTGACTTAGATCTACTTCGTGAAGCTGATGTAATTTTATTAGATGAGTTAAAAGCAAGTGGATACTACGCAAGAACATGGCAAGCATTTACAGTTTTACTTAATGTAAAATCAGTTGGCGTTATGGGCGATAACCGTACTTATGACAATACAGTAGCTGTTCGTGTTGTTGAAGCAGTTGATGGCATGACTGCAACTTTTGCACATCTTCCTCATGATTTGCTAGAGAGAATTTCAAGAAGAATTATCAATGAAGTAGATGGGATAAATCGCGTAGTTTATGATATATCAAGTAAGCCCCCTGCAACAATCGAGTGGGAATAAGTTAAGAACTTATTCTCATGTCAAAACCAATTTACCTTTTTTCTATTTCCTCTCATCCAGATGCAATAAGTATAAACTCTTTAAGCATTACATTTTTTAAACCATCTATTGATTTTTCAAAATACGATTATCTTATTATCACTTCAAAACAGGTTTCTTTGGCTCTAAAACAGTATAGAAAAGAGCAATATTTAGATAAGAAAGCTCTCTGTGTTTCTACTGCAAGTGCAAAAAGTTACGAAGATTTAGGTGCTGGCGTTTTAGAAATTGGTGCTGGATATGGAGACAATCTTACAGAGATAATCAAAAGCTATCCAAAAACTACGAAATGGCTCTATCTTAGGGCAGAAAAAGTGGCTTCTGATTTTGTAAAAAAGTGTCATGATGATGGATACAATATTGATGAAGCTATAGTTTACAAAAGTGATTGCTCCCAAGAAATATTAGATGTAGAGGTTGAAGAAAATTCAATATTAATTTTTACATCCCCTTCAAGTTTAAACTGTTTTCTAAAAACACATACTATTGATAAAAACTCTCAAATTATTGTAATCGGAAGAACAACTGCTAAAGCAGTTCCGAAAAACAGAGATTATATTTTATCAAATGAAACAACTATAAAGAGTTGTATGCAAATAGCACTCACTTTATAAAAAAATCAAGTAACTTTTTTGTATAATATTATTAATAGTCTGATTAGTTCGATTAATCGCACCAATGAGGGTTCTACATATTCAATTAGTGAACAAGTAGAGCTGTTGTGTGCCGATGTTATCATTTGAGATATGTTAACTCTGTCGAGATAATGTCGCCGTTAGATAGCTCTCTCTTCACCCAAATTCGGCTTTTAGAACCAAGCCAAATGCGAAACGGCTTTTCGGGCTATTGTTATTTTTACAATATATTTCTTTTATAGCATTCATAATGTTATGAAAGAAGTATATTTATTTTTTATATGGAGCATAAATGAAGATTTTAATTTTAGGTAGTGGTGGTCGTGAATACTCCATTGCAAGAGCTATAAAAAATGAAGAAGATGGACATGAACTATTTTTTCAACCAGGAAATGGTGCTACAAACAGCTTAGGTACAAATCTAAATATTAAAGATTATGAGAAGTTAGCTGATTTTGCTATAGAAAATGAGATAGAACTTACAATAGTTGGACCTGAAGCTCCTTTAGTTGATGGTGTTGTTGATATATTTAAAGCAAAAGGCTTAACTATATTTGGACCAAGTAAAGAGGCTGCACAGCTTGAAGGCTCAAAAGTATATATGAAAAACTTTTTAGCAAAGTATAACATCCCAACAGCACGATATATAGAAACAGACTCCATTGAAGATGCTTTCAAATTTACAGATACACTAACAGCTCCTATCGTTGTTAAAGCAGATGGTCTTTGTGGTGGTAAGGGTGTGATTATCGCACAAAGCCACGATGAAGCCAAAATCGCCATAAGTGAAATGTTAAGTGGAAAAAGTTTTGGAGATGCAGGGCTTAAAGTTATTGTAGAAGAGTTTTTAGATGGTTATGAGCTTTCTATGTTTGCAGTTTGTGATGGCAAAGACTATATCCTTTTACCAGCTGCACAAGATCATAAAAGACTTCTAAATAACGATGAAGGACCAAATACTGGTGGAATGGGGGCTTATGCTCCAACACCTCTTGTAGATGAAGAGCTTTATCAAAAAGTAAGAGATAGAGTAATTCGCCCTACTTTGGATGGTATGCAAAATGAAAACGCCCCTTTTGAAGGTGTCCTTTTCATAGGTATTATGGTTGTAAATGGTGAACCAATTACACTAGAGTTTAATGTTCGTTTTGGAGACCCCGAGTGTGAAATCCTTATGCCTCTCATGACTTCAAGCGTAAGTGATATGTTTTATAAAGCTGCAACAAATCGTTTAGCTGAAATAAAAGTAGAATTTTCTTCACAATTTGCAGTTGGCGTAGTGATGGCAAGTGGGAACTATCCATATAAAAGTTCAACTCCTGCTGAAATCATTTTAGATGATGTAAAACATGAAGATATAGAAAAAAATACTCATATATCTTTTGCAGGTGTTAGTATGGATGATGGTGTCTTATATGCTGATGGTGGGCGTGTTTTAGTCTGTGTTGGTTTAGGTGAAAGCATAAAACAAGCTAGAGATAGAGCTTATCTTAGATGTGGACAGGTTCATTTTGCAGGCAAACAAATCAGAACAGATATAGCTTATCAAGCTCTTTAGGATATAAAACTTTGGATGAAATGATACAAAACACTCTTCACCGTGAGAACTTATCCTTAGCCTCAATATCAAAACGCTCTACTGCTTTTGTGATTGATGAGTTACTACTCTCGTTTTTACTTATAATAGCGCTTTGGGATCAATTTCAAAATGCAAAAAATATGGAAGAGATCATCTATGTAACAAATAGTTTTGTTTTAGAGTATCTTTTTGTTAAAATAGTTTACCAAGCTTTTTTTACTATGCAGTATGGTGCATCTATTGGCAAACTACTCATGAAGATAAAAGTTATTGAAATCCGTACACTTAGCAATCCTAGTGTTCTTAGCTCATTAAACCGTGCAATATTTAGAATTGTTAGTGAAATGCTATTTTATCTAGGGTTTATATGGGGCATGATGCAAGAATCTCGTCAAACTTGGCATGATAAAACAGCAAAAACATTGGTTATAAATGCTTAAAATATTAACAATATTATTACTATTTATAGCATCAATATATGCAGATGATAAAGTAGAAATATACTCATCTAATATGTCAACAAAGGACAACATTGTAACAGCAACAGATGGTGTAACCGTTGTTTACAAAGCATATTTTGTTACAGCAAAAAAAGCAGTTTACAACAGAGACACTGGGGACTTGGAGCTTTTTGACAATATCGTAGTAAATCATGATGAAAAATCAAAGATAATCGGCTCTTATGCAAAACTAAATATCGCAAAAAAAGAGAAACTATTTAAACCTTTTTATATGTTAAACACAAAATCAAAAGTTTGGATTAGTGGTAGTAAAGGAGTTGCTAAAGATAAAGATTTAGACATTACTTCTGGTACAACAAGTGGCTGTGATCCATTGGATCCACTATGGACTATGGACTTTAGCTCATCTGATTACAACTCTGATACAATGTGGCTAAATCTTTACAATGCAAGAATATATATCTATGATATTCCAATGTTTTATACACCTTGGATAGGTTACTCACTAGATACGACACGACGCACAGGGCTGCTTAAACCATCTTTTGGTGTCTCATCTGCTGAAGGCTTTTTCTATGAGCAACCTATATATATTGCCGAGCAAGATTGGTGGGACTTGGAGTTTGACCCACAAATAAGGACTACTAGAGGAAAGGGTATATACTCAAAGTTTAGATTTGTTGATTCTAAAGTTTCTCATGGTAAATTAAATCTAGGATATTTTAAAGAGAACAGCGATTACTTTAAAAAGAATAGCCTATTAAATGATTCTCACTTTGGATTTAACTTTAACTATGACAACACAGATGTAATAAACCAATGGTTTGGAACTGACTTTGAAGGTCAATCTGGATTATATGTAGATATAAATCATATGAACGATGTTGATTATATTAACCTTGCTTCAAATCAATCACTAGAACAATCAACAGCTACACAGGTATTGTCTAGAATAAACATGTTTTACAATACTGATAAAAACTACTTTGGAGCATATTTTAAATACTACCAAAATTTAACTCTTGATAGTAATAAAGCTACACCTCAGAAACTTCCAACTATTCAGTATCACAACTACTTAAACACCTTATTAAAAGATCATCTTCTCTATTCTCTTGATGTTCAAAGCAATAATATTCAAAGAGAAAAAGGTAAAAAGGTATTACAAACAAATATTAACCTGCCTATCACTCTTCAAACAAATATGTTTGATGAATTTTTAAACCTTTCATATACAGCTAATTTATCTGCACAGCACTCGCAGTTTACAGGGCGAGAGCAGAACCCAGCACTAAACACAAAGTTTAACAATGGATACACTGTTAAAAACTATCATACACTTTCAGCATCAACTCAACTAACAAAAGCTTATGAAGAAGTAACTCATGTAGTTGGTTTTGAAGTTAGTTACACTCACAATGGATTTGAAGCAAAAAATGGCTTTTATAGGGACTATAAAGATTTCTGTAGTGACCCTGCAAATAGTGGAACTCCAGAGTGTGAATATTATAATATTACTGATGTAAGTAATGCAATGCAACTTGATTTTACTCAGTATTTATATGACTCATCTGCTAAACAGATTTTATATCATAGATTATCTCAAAATATCTCTTATTCAAATCCAAACAATAAATATAGTGATTTAGAAAATGAATTGGATTATCAAATAACAGATGCTATAGATTATTATAACGACCTTTTTTATAACTATCATAATGCAATCTTTACTAAAGCCATAAACAGGTTTTCTTATAATGATTATGGGGTAAACCTAGCCTTATCACACTTATATAGAGATGTTTTTATAAAAACTACAGACACTCATACTTACACAAGCTATCTTACATCAAGTGTTGGATATACATATAACAAGCACTACTCTTATAACTTTGCATACAACTACGATATGGAACTTAAAAAGAAAAAATATTTTGCAATGGGCTTCTTGTATAAAAAGAGGTGTTGGGAATTTGGTATCAAGTATGAAGAGAACAATAGACCTATACTCAATAGAGCAGGAAAAGCCGCATCAGTATATGACAGATTTATTTATTTTACAATAGTCCTTAAACCATTTATGCAACCTAGTGCAAACTCATCTGCATTTATATACAAGCTCCCTGGTCAAACGCAATAAGTGAGGATAATAGTTGCAAAAATATAAAAACATATTAAAAAATCGCCAAGATGCAGCTAAGCAACTTCAAGATGTTATCCCTATGCAAAAACTCAAAGACGAATCATGGAATATCGTTGGTGTTTCAAAAGGTGGTCTTGATTTAGGATATAGGATTAGAGGTAAACTAAAAAACAATTTAGACTTTATATTTAGTGAGGCGATTTTAGCACCAAATAACAGTGAATGTGAAGTGGCTAGAGTAAGTGAGCATGAAGAGATAGTTATAAATGAAGCATTAGTATCTGCCTTTGATATACAGTATGATTATATTTATGGTGAAGCACACCGTAAGCATGAAGAAGATATATTGAGTTATGTTTATCAGTATAGAAAAGGCAGACACTTTCCTTCTATGGAGGATAAAGTTGTACTCTTAGTTGATGAGGGAAGCGAGACTGGTTCTAAATTTATGACAGCACTCAAGACGATACTAAGTATGAAACCAAAGGCAGTTTATATTGCTGTGGCAGTTTTACCAACAGATGTTTTAGAGATTTTAGAAACATTTGTTGATGATATATATTTTCTTCATGATATAGATGATTATGTGGAAACAGCACTCTATTATAGAGAGTTTGAAGATATAGAAGATACAAAAATAGAAAAATTATTAGAGGAATCAAAATGAAGTACGATATAAGTTTAGAATTACAAAACAGAGAAGAGTCTTACTCTTTTGGAGATGTTGCAAAACAAGCAAACGGAAGTGCATGGCTAAAGTCAGGTAAAACAGTTATATTAGCAACAGTTGTTATAGATGAAACAGAGATAGTAAAAGATGATTTTTTACCTCTTACAGTTCAGTATATAGAAAAAACTTACGCTGCTGGTAAAATCCCTGGTGGATTTTTTAAACGCGAAACAAAACCAAGCGACTTTGAAACATTAACTTCTCGCATAGTTGATCGCTCTCTTCGCCCTCTTTTTCCAAAAGGATTTGGACATCCTACGCAAATAACTATCATGGTGTTTTCTGCTGATAGTGAATCTGATCTGCAAGTTTTAGCATTAAATGCAGCCTCAGCAGCACTTTACACCTCAGACATCGACATCAATGTTTCTGTAAGTGCTGTAAGAGCTGCTAAGATAGATGGCAACTTAGTTTTAAATCCTACTCTCTCAGAGCTTAAAAGCTCAACACTAGACTTATATCTTTCAGGAACAAAAGAGGATCTTCTTATGATTGAGATGCGTTCATTTGGTTCAACTAATGTTGAGATGAACGAAATGCTTATCGACCCTATGATAGACCCAACAATGACAGGTGCAGTTCTCACTTCTCATATCTCAAATGCGATGAAAGAAGATGAGCTTATAGAAGTATTTGAAAAAACACAAGCTGAACTTTTTTCTGCAAATGCAAAATATGAAGCTGGATTTGAATCTTTGAAAAAAGAGACTAAAGCACTAGATTTAAAAGCTCATACTCTAAATGAAGATATGCTCTCTTACATAAAAGAGAACCACATGAACGATATAAAAAATGCTATGAATCAAATGGCAAAATCAGAACGCTCTACTGCATTAAGACAACTTAGAAAAAATATTTTAACTACAAAACAAGAGTGGGCTGAAGTTGAGGCAGAAGTAGAACTTAAAGATGCGATTAATGAAGTAAAACGAGAGCAAGTAAGAAAACAAATTTTAGATGAAAATGTTCGTGCTGATGGTAGAGAACTTACAGAGGTAAGACCGATAAGCATAGATACAAATGTACTTCCAAACGCACACTCCTCATGTCTTTTCACTCGTGGTCAGACTCAAGCTCTTGTAGTTCTTACAATGGGTGGAGCAAAAGATGCACAGATGTTTGAATCACTTACAGATAGTGGTACTCAAAATGAAAACTTTATGGTTCACTACAACTTTCCAGGTTTTTCAGTTGGTGAAGCGAGTCCTATTATGGGAACAAAACGCCGTGAACTCGGTCATGGAAATCTAGCAAAAAGAGCCTTAGCGCCTGCCCTAGACTTAGATGGACAAACTGTTCGCCTTGTTTCAGAAATCTTAGAATCAAATGGTTCTTCATCTATGGCTACAGTTTGTGGTGGCTACATGGCACTTAAAGCTGCAGATATTGAGACAAGTGATACTATTGCAGGTATTGCTATGGGTATGGTAAGTGATGGAGATAAGTACGCTATCCTTTCTGACATAATGGGTTTAGAAGATCATGATGGAGATATGGACTTTAAAGTAACTGGCTCAAAAGATGGCATCACTGCTATGCAGATGGACATCAAACTTGGTGGAGTTAGTTTAAATGTACTAAAAGAAGCACTCTATCAAGCTAAAGAGGGTCGTTCTCACATCATAGATATTATGCTAGAAGCTGAAAAAAATATAGAGTTTAACGATGGAGTTCTTCCAAGTGTTGACTTTTTTCATATAGACCCTAGTTTTATAGGTGAAGTTATCGGTCAAGCTGGTAAAACAATCAGAGAGATGATTGAGAAGTTTGAAGTTGCTATCGACATAGATAAAAAAGATGGAAAAGTTAAAATAACAGGTAAAAACAAAACAGGTGTCGTTGGTGCTCGTGGTCATATTGAGAACATTGTAAACACTCCAAAAGTAGCTAAAATAAAGTATGAAGTTGGGGATAAATATGAAGGAGTAGTAAAACGAATAGTGGACTTTGGTGCTTTCGTTGAACTTCCTGATGGAACAGACGGACTTTTACATATATCTAAAATCTCAGATAAAAGAGTTGATAAAGTGAGTGATATTTTTAGTGAAGGCGATAAAGTAACAGTAGAAATTTTAGAATTTAAAGGAAACAAAATCTCTTTAGGTCGTGCATAAGAGAATATTTAGCATAGTTTATATATAATTCGCGTATCAATTTTTAGTAGGGAAATCCTAGCATTTATGTGTGGGTTGCTTTATTTAACGATAAGGTTACGCTATCCGAAAAATTTTGTAATAATTACATATGGAGAAACTTATGAAAAAAGTTCTATTTTTAATGCTAGCTCTTGCAACTGCTGCAATGGCATCTGACGGTGAGGTTGCTAACCAAACTCTCAAAGCTTACTCAATGATCGCTGCTGGTATCGCTATCGGTTTTGCTGCTCTTGGTGGAGCTATAGGTATGGGTAGCACTGCTGCTGCAACTATCGCTGGTACTGCTAGAAACCCTGGTTTAGGTGCTAAACTAATGACTACAATGTTCATCGCTCTTGCAATGATCGAAGCACAAGTTATTTATGCACTAGTAATCGCGTTAATCGCACTTTACGCTAACCCTTACTTAGGTTAATCTTTACTACCTCTATTTTCAGGCATCTGCCTGAAAATATTTTATATGCGACCGTGGTGGAACGGTAGACACGCGGGCTTGAGGGGCTCGTGCCTAACGGTGTGAGGGTTCAAATCCCTCCGGTCGCACCACCAAACTTCTCAATAAATCAAATCATAAGCCACAATACGAAACAAAAACCACAAATGATGATTTTTTAATCAAGCATTTATCACTCATTATATATTAATCCGATATACTATTGTCAGAAATTATTTCAGGAGAAAATTAATGGGAAAATTTGTTAACAGTATAGAAGAGTTCTTTACATTTGGTGAAGAAAATGATGTTCAATTTGTAGATTTAAGATTTACAGATATAAAAGGTGCATGGCATCACCTTAGCTACCGTTATAGTGCAGTAAACAGTGAAAACTTAGAAAATGGTTTTCCATTTGATGGTTCTTCAATAGAAAACTGGCAACCAATTAATGAATCTGATATGCTTTTAAAAGCTGATGCTACAACAGCATTTTTAGATCCATTTACTGCTGATCCTACAGTTATCGTTTTTTGTGATGTTTATGATATTTACAAAAATGAGCTTTATGAAAGATGTCCTCGTTCTATGGCAAAAAAAGCACTTCAATATGCTAGTGATCATGGTATTGCTGATGCTGCTTACTTTGGACCTGAAAATGAGTTTTTTATCTTTGACGATGTAAAATTTGTTGATAATATCAATGAAATCGGTTTTAAAGTAGATACTGAAGAGGGTGAATGGAACTCAAACACTACTTATGAAGATATGTACAACACAGGTCATAGACCAGGAACTAAGGGTGGTTACTTCCCAGTTGCACCTACAGACTCTATGGTTGACATGAGAGCTGAAATGATGCAAGTTCTTGAACAAGTTGGTCTTGAAGTTATCTTGGGTCACCACGAAGTTGCACAAGGTCAAGGTGAAATTGGTATAGTATTTGGTGATATTATCACTGCTGGTGACAATGTTCAAAAGTATAAATATGTTGTAAAAATGATTGCACATCTTAATGGTAAAACTGCTACATTTATGCCTAAACCACTTTACGGTGATAACGGAAATGGTATGCATGTTCACCAATCACTTTGGAAAGATGGCAAAAACCTTTTCTACAAAGAAGGAAACTATGGTAACCTTTCAGAATTAGCTGTAAACTATGCTGCTGGTATCTTTAAACACTCAGCTGCAGTTGCATCTTTTACAAATCCAACAACTAACTCATACAAGAGACTTTTACCAGGTTTTGAAGCACCAAGTATCTTAACTTACTCTGCTAAAAACCGTTCAGCTGCTTGTCGTGTTCCTTATGGTGCTGGAGAAAAAGCTACTCGTATTGAGATGAGATTCCCAGATAGTACAGCTTGTCCATACCTTGCATTTGCTGCAATGATGATGGCAGGACTTGATGGTATTTCAAACAAAGATGTTCCTGTTGGTCCACTTGATGAAGACCTTTTTGAACTTTCTCAAGCCCAAATCACTGAGCGTGGAATTCCTCAAATGCCTCATACACTTCGTGAAGCATTAGAAGGTCTTGCAGGTGATTATGATTTCTTAAAACCAGTATTTTCAGAAACTTTTATCAAAGCATATTTAGATTATAGATTTGATCGTGATGTTATTCCTGATGAAGGTCGTCCAACTGCTTATGAGTTCAAAACAACTTATCAGTGCTAATATTTTTCTCCCCTTTTTGGGAGAAAACTCTTCTAAACAATAAAAATTATCCTTTAAAATAAAATCTAACTGTAAAAACACTTCTTAAAAACTTCCAAATTCGATATAATTCGCATATTAATAACAAGCGTAAGAGTGTGTTATTAAAATTTTCAAGTTAAAGGATTCACAATCATGAATCATATCCCAACTGGTAAGTATAAAGCTTACCCACAAATAAAGTTGCCAAACAGACAATGGCCGAACAATACAATAACTCATACTCCTGCTTGGTGTAGTGTTGATTTACGCGATGGAAATCAAGCACTTATCAATCCTATGAGCATGGAAAAGAAACTTGAACTTTTTACACTCTTACTACAAATCGGCTTTAAAGAAATAGAAGTTGGTTTTCCATCAGCTTCAAAGGTAGAATTTGACTTTTTGCGTCGATTGGTAGATGATAATCTCATCCCCGATGATGTTACGGTTCAAGTATTAGTCCAAGCTCGTGAGCATTTGATAAAAAAAACTTTTGAAGCCTTAAAAGGTGTTAAAAAAGCAACTGTTCATCTTTATAACTCTACAAGTATTGCCCAAAGAAAGATTGTATTTTCTAAAACTAAAGAAGAGATTGTTACCCTTGCTTTAGAAGGTGTTGAGCTTGTAAAAAAATATGAAAAACATCATGACGGGAAAATATTTTTAGAGTATTCACCAGAGAGTTTTACAGGAACAGAGCTAGAGTTTGCAGCAAAAATATCAAATGAAGTAACTTCATGTTGGGGCATAAGCAAGGATAGACCTGTAATCATAAATTTACCAGCAACGGTAGAGATGGCTACACCAAATGTTTATGCAGACCAAATAGAGTGGATGGCAGAACATTTAGACAATCGTGAAAATGTAATTATATCTACTCATACACACAACGATAGAGGTACATCAGTTGGAGCAACAGAACTTGCACTTTTAGCAGGAGCAGATAGAGTTGAGGGGACACTTTTGAGTAATGGTGAGAGAACTGGCAATGTTGATATTATCACTCTTGCTCTTAACATGACCACTCAAGGTATAGACT
>JALTUB010000365.1 GCA_027047745.1 Sulfurimonas sp. | reverse complement strand
CAGCAACTTATGCTAACTTTTTATTTGTAAATGGAGCTGTTTTAGTTCCTGTTTATGGTCTTAAAACAGATGCTCATGCAGTAGAAATCTTTAAAAAAACGATTAAAGATAGAGATATTGTTGAGGTAGATTGCTCTACTATTATAAGAGAGCATGGCTCACTTCACTGCGTTAGTATGAATTTTTAAAAACTAAGTAAGCATTCATGAATGTTTAATACATCTATGTTTATACTATCTGATTCCAGTTTATATGAGTTGTCTTCACAGATAACTAAACAATCAACACCATCAAACTTCGGAATCTCAAAGAGCATATATGCTTTGATAAGATATATGAAAATTATTTTTTAGTTTATTGACATTTTGTAAGATGCCACTATTGGCGAGTAATTTGGAACAAGATCAAGTTTATTTAAAATTTTAATTGATTTGAACTCTAAATACTCTTTAAAGCTCAGTGAAGATACATCTAGTTGTAGGTATCTACCACTAAGACTCAATCTCTTTAGTGACCCATTTTTCCCCACTGTAGTATGTTTTGGATTTAGCTACTCTAAATAGCAACAATTTAATTGGTTATTATCTTTTTTTGGTATAATTATGACACAAAGAATATAAGGATACAAAATGAGTAGAGAAATTCTCGATGAAGAGATAGAAGTTAAAGATGTTGATATTGTAGTATCTAAAAGTAATGTCGATGGGGATATAACATACGCTAACCAAATTTTTGTAAAACTTTCTGGGTATGTGCAATCAGAATTACTTGATAAGCCCCATTCCATTTTAAGACATCCAGATATGCCAAGTGTTATATTCAAATTTTTATGGCAAGAATTAAAAGCAGGGAATGATGTTTTTGCTTTTGTGAAAAATCTTACAAAAGATGGAAAATATTATTGGACTTTAGCAAATGTCAGAGTAACCAAAAATCCAGATGGCTCTTTAAGAAACTATGTTTCAACAAGACGCAAGATGTCAGAAAAAGCAAAAAAAACAATTATACCTTTATATAAGGCACTCTTAGAAAAAGAAAAAAGTGATGGGGCAGATGCTTCGTGGCAATTACTCAATGATATACTCGTTAAGAATGGTGCTTCTATGCAAACATTTAACGACCTCATGAAAAAAATACAAAACTAAAAGGAATTAGAATGATTAATTTTAAAGAACAGATGAAAAAACTCACAGCAGTAAACGGATACCTAGGTTCTGCCGTGCTTAACTTCTCAGGTGAAACACTCTTTATAGATGAAGAAAATACAAATACTGACATTGCATACTCTGCGAGTATTTTTAATGATGCTTTTAGAATGACATCAGAGAGTTCTCTTGATGTTGGTTTTGCTGAAACTTCTTTGGTTGAAGCAAGAACAGAAGATGGTCATGTCTTTTTAGTAAACAGTTCTGGTTCATCTTCTTCGGATAACTTTTCTAAACTCACAATCTTTACAATTTTTAGAGACGATGGTAATGTAGCACTTGCAAAAATGATTATGGAGCGTAATATTCAGACAATGTCAAAAATGCTTCAAGCAATGTAAGACAATAAAATTTCTAATAACAGGAAAACTCATCAAAACTTTATATCTTATAAGACATGCAAAATCAGACTGGAGCGACGGCTCACTGAGTGACTTTGAAAGAGGTTTAAAAAAAGGAGGTCTCAAAGACCTCAATACTATAAGCTCTTATTTGTCATTTCAAAAAATAGTTCCTGATTTAATTGTTTCTAGTTTAGCGATGAGAGCACAAACAACAGCTCTTATGCTTGCTCAAAAAATAAAATACGCTGGTAAAATCCACTACATGAAAGAGTTGTATCAATCTTCAAGAGAAGCCTATATAAATGTTCTTTCATTGCAGAATGATGATGATAATTCACTGTTTTTAGTTGGTCATAATCCTGAATTAACAGAGTTCGCTAATTTTTTACTCACTGATAATTTTTTTAAATTCCCAACACTTGGTGTTTTAGCTATTAAACTTAACATAGATAAGTGGGAAGATATTTCACAAGATGTCGGAACTGTAGATTTTTTTATTCAGCCAAAACAATTTAAGTATTATATGCCCAAACATATTAGAACAACACTACCAAAAGGATAAAGATGGACAAAAACTTAGAAAAATCTTTAAAAAAGATAGAAAATAATCCAGAAATAATTTATGATGAATTAGAAAAAATATTCAATGTATCTTATATTGAAATATGGAAATATAATAATGATAAGAAAACAGCAATTTTTCTCAAAGACACATCCCTTTCAATAGTTTTAAATAGTGGAAAAACATATCAAAGTATTGTAACAAAAAGTTCACTGTTTTCAAATCATGTTGTAAGTAGTAAGGCATATGTCCAAACCCAAGACAACCCTCTCAATCACAAAATAAAATCTATCATTATAACACCATATGAAGAAAACGAGCAAATAGTTGGATTTATAAGACTTTTTGTATCTGTGAAAAAAAGAAAGAATTTTACACGCCGAGATGTTCAAAATTTAGAACTTTATAAAAAAACAGTTTTACATTTTCTAGGATCTACACAAGAAAACAAGCCACAAAAACAACTTAACAATAAAGAGACACAAATACTCAAAACAGAAATTTTATCTTTACAAAAAGAACTAAATAATTATAAAACAATCCTCAAAGAAAGAAATGAAGAAAATAGAGTACAGCATACTCAAAATAAGCACCTAGAAGAAAAGCTACAAGAGAAAGAGAAAGATTATCTTCTTTTAAAAGAATCTCAGCTATCTCAAAAACAAACTTTACAAGTAGACAAACCTATAAAACTTGATCAATTTTTAAAAAAAATATATACCAATTATACTCAGCATACTAACTTAATGAGTTTTGCTGAAATCTTATATTTTGTAAAAATAGATGCGAAAATTTCCCAAAATATAGATGAAAGCCTTCAAAAATCAAAGAGTATTCTGACATTACTAGAATCTTCTAATTTTGAGAAAACATCGTATAAAGAACGCCATATTTTAGAAGATTTCATGCTGGATTTAAAATATTTTCTTTCAGGCACACTTAAAATAACTAAGTTGAAAATTTATGCAGTAAAAAAGACTCCACCCTCACTTTTTTTCAATTTAAAAATTGTCCAAAGTATTTTACTCCGTTTTATTATACATGTTTCTAAATATATAGACGATACAAAAGATTTAGAAATTAAATTTTTCTACACAGAAAAAATATTGAATATAGAAATACTTTTTACAAAAATAGAAAACAAAAATAAATTCAATCTTTTCGGTGCAAAGAAGAGTAGTTTATACAATTCAGACCAACTTATCCACAACATTAACCAAAAAATGCTCATCTCTGTAGATGGAAATATTCAAATATCAGATGAAAAAAATATTTATAAATTTTTATTAACTCTTCCAGCTTATATTATAAAATTGTAAAATAGTGCTTGGTCATCCGTTTGACTAAGCACTATATTGTGACTAATTAAAGTTAGACTCATGTATCTAAAATACTAAACCCATTAACAAGCAAATACGCAGATATCCCAAATCCAAACAAGATAAGAAACAGTTTTCTAGCCTCTTTTTTTATACTTTGAAAATCTTCATTTTTTTCTTCTGGTGTTTTCATGAGTGAAATTATACTCACTTAACACTAATGTAACACTTCTATTTTATAATTGCAACATAAGAATAAGAGATATAATTAACTTCATGTAAAATGTAATGAGTATAATAAACTCCTCAAATGAAATATATACTTAGAACATTTCATAATGTGCTTGTTTTCTCCTTTCAAGCATACGCCAAGATGATAAAAAGCATGAAGTTAATTATATCTCTTAAAATAATTTCAAAGGTAATAGACTTATGAATAAAATAATTCCTCTCTCCTTGCTTACATTTGCATCTTTATATGCGACAGAAGTACAACTAGCACCAATCAATGTTGAATCAACAGTTATAACTGAAGTGGCACAAAATGCACAAACTTCAGCAGATACAGCCGTGGCACTTAGTAAATATTTGCCAAGTATTGACATGATAAGAAGAAGTGGTATTGCCAATGATGTCCTTATCCGTGGGCAAAAGCGTGATAATATCTCTGTTTCAGTGGATGGTACAAAAGTTTATGGAGCATGTCCAAATAGGATGGATCCTCCTATCTCTCATGTAGTAGCAAACCAAATAAGTTCTATAGAAGTCATAGAAGGACCTTATGATGTTGAAAACTTTGGAGTGCTTAGTGGTGGACTTAAAATCAAAACAAAAAAACCAACAAAAGAGTTGAAAGGTCAAATAAATGTAGGTTTTGGAGCTTGGAACTATAAAAAATTTGGTATCACAGGAAGTGGTGGGAATGATTTTATCCGTATGCTTATTACTGCTTCAACAGAATCAAGCGACCAATACAAAGATGGAGATGGGCATACTCTTGCCGAGCAGGTTGATAATTATATCGCTAGTCATCCTACTTTAGCGACTCAAGCATATCAAGCACAGTATCATGATATGCAAGCTTATAAGAAAAAAAGCATTCAAGCAAAAGCTTTTATATCAACAGCAGAGAATCAAGAACTTCGCCTAAGTGTAACTGCAAACAGAAGTGATAATGTACTCTATGCAAACACCACTATGGATGCACTCTATGATGATTCAAATATCTATAGTATCGCTTACAATATAGACAATATCAGCGATGTTTATAAAAATATCAATCTTGAGTATTATTACTCAGATGTAAAACATCCTATGTCAACAAAATTTAGACAATCAGGTGCTACAAACTATGTGACGAGTGAACTCACAACAAATATGCAGGGTTTAAAGCTCAAAAATAGTTTTGATTTGAAGAGTTATAAACTTTTACTTGGACTTGATACAAGCAGAAGAAACTGGGATGGTAAATACTATAAAACAAATGCAAGCAGTGGAGTACAATCACAACTCCCACCAAGTGGTTCTTCTAAAAGTATCGACAATACTATCACAAAAAATAGTGCGATTTTTGCAAAACTTAACAAATCTTACAATAGTTTAGACTTTTCTTTTGGTGCAAGATATGACCACACGAAAATAACAAATGATACTTATAATAACAACACTTACAATGCTTTTAGTGCAAACTTGATGACAACTTATAACTTAAACACAGACAATAAAATCTTTTTTGGATTTGGAGAAGCTTCTCGTGTTCCAGATGCTAGAGAACTCTACTTTAACAAACTTATTGCTGGGACACCTCCAACGCTTCGTCTTATAGGAAATCCAAACCTAAAACAGACAAAAAATCGTGAACTTGACCTCGGATATGAAACTAACAATGATGATTTTACACTAAAAGTAAAAACTTTTTACTCAAAACTCAAAGATTATATATATACAGATTCCACAGCACAAAAATTTGTAAATATTGATGCAACAGTTTATGGGCTAGAGCTTAGTGGTTCTTACTATGCTACTGATGATATAAGTATCGACACTGGTGTTTCATATAAACGAGGGAAAAAAGACAATGCACTCGCAGGTCAAACAGATAAAGACTTAGCAGACATGGCACCACTTCGTGCAACTCTTGCCTTTAACTATGAGTATGCAAACAACTCTATTGCTTCTCTTGATATGCAAGCAAGTAAAAGATGGAACGCTATAGACTCAGATAATGGCGAACAAGTCATAGCAGGTTGGGCAGTTTTTAACGCAAAAGTAAAACATGCTATCAACAAAAAATTTGACTTCACAGTAGGTTTAAACAACATCTTAAACAAAACATACGCACAGAGTAACTCTTATGCAGACTTAACACTTGTTACAGACAATACACAAACAATGCTACTCAATGAACCAGGTCGTTACTTTTATACAAACTTAGATTTTAAATTTTAACTCTATTAGTGTATAATCCTCCTATGATAAAAAGATACCCAACCAAAAAAATATTCGTAGGGGATGTGGCTGTTGGTGGAGATGCTCCTATCTCCACTCAGTCGATGACTTACTCTGACACTCACAATGTTGCAGCAACTGTAGAGCAGATAAACAGGCTTCATTTTGCAGGTGCAGACATCGTTCGTGTTGCAGTGCCTGATATGCAAGATGCTTTAGCCCTAAAATCCATAAAAGAGCAAATCTCTCTACCTCTTGTTGCAGACATTCACTTCAACTATAAACTAGCACTAATTGCTGCAGAATCTGTAGATTGTATCCGTTTTAATCCTGGTAATATTAGCGATAAGAACAAGATAAAAGAGATAGTAAAAGCGTGTCAAGAACGCAATCTTCCTGTTCGTATTGGTGTAAATGCAGGAAGTTTAGAAAAAGAGTTTGATAACAAGTATGGACCTACTCCTGAGGCTATGGTGGCTTCTGCTGATTATAACATCAAATATCTTGAAGATTTAGGGTTTTCCGACATAAAAGTAAGTCTTAAAGCAAGTGATGTTCAAAGAACTGTTGAAGCTTATAAAATGCTCCGTCCAAAAAACAACTACCCTTTTCACCTTGGAGTTACAGAAGCAGGAACTATCTTTCATGCAACTGTAAAAAGTGCCATAGGACTGGGAACACTTTTGCTTGAGGGCATAGGTGACACCATGAGAGTAAGCATAACAGGAGAGCTTGAAGAGGAGATAAAAGTTGCAAAAGCTATCTTAAAAGATAGTGGTGCAATGCCTGATGGTCTCAATATCATCTCATGCCCCACTTGTGGACGCATAGAAGCAGACTTAGTTAGTGCAGTTGCAGAGATAGAAAAGCGAACTGCCCATATAAAAACTCCTTTAGATGTCTCAGTTATGGGTTGCGTTGTAAATGCCATAGGTGAAGCAGCTCATGCTGATGTAGCCATAGCGTATGGAAAAGGAAAAGGTTTGGTTATGGTCAAAGGTGATGTAGTAGCAAACCTTGATGAGGGCGAACTTGTAGATAGATTTGTGAGTGAAGTTGAGAAAATGGCAAACAAAGCAGAGTAAAAAGAAACATTTGATATAATTATAAAAATTAAATTTTTGGATTATATAACGCATGAACAAACTTTCATTTTCTACCCATGAAACACTTGTAATAAATACTATTTTACACTACAAGTTTTTAAGCATATCGCAACTCTCTAAACTGCTAAAACTAGAGATAACTTCTGCGTTTATGCAGACTATGGAAGAAAAGCAACTCATAAAAGCTCTAAAAAATAGAAACTTCTCAAACCATAAAGAAAACATATATTTTGCGATACCAAACAAAAGCATAGAGATAAACCAAGAGCTTTATTTTCAAGATATAGATTTACGAAAGTTAAGCATCTCTGAAGAAGATTATTTTCATATTTATCACACGGTAAATTATCACATACTTTTTAACACTTACACAAGATTTCGTCATATTCACATCAACTATTTTAGTGCTTATTTTGATGCTTTTAAGAACAAAACAAAGAAAAATGAACTCGAAGTAAGTGGTAAGTTTTTACTAGATTCTGGGGAATCTCTTATACCTAACGCAACCATGAACTTTTCTCTCGCTTCTGGTCAAGAGTATATCTATGTTTTAGACCTCTTTGATAACAACGATGTAGAAAATATAGTTAAACGCATCCGTCAATACAATCTTGTTTTTGTTGAGAACAAATATAAACTAGACCGTGTTATATTTATCTTCAAAGATGACATTACCCAAGAAGAAGGTATAGAACAGATACTAGACTCAAATGTTTTAAAAGAGTATAAAAATAACTTTATATTTAAAACTGTTGATAGTTTAGAAAATGACTTTAGTCTGCAATGGATGAGTTTTGATTCAGATAAAAAGATAGACTTTTTAACGCATGAAGCAAAGTTATTAACGCATAAAGTTGAAGTTGAAGAGATAACAGAAGATAGTATTGAAGCTGAGACAGAAGAGATAACAGAAGAATCTACAGAAAAAGAGCATTACGAAGAAGAAAAAGCAGTCGCACAAGAGCCTAAACAAATAAACGAACCTAAGATAGAACCCATAGAAGATGAGATACTCTTAGCAGAAAAACAGAAGTTTAACCTTTTTAATTCTAATCTCAGAAGCACCATTATAAGCATAGTTCAGGACTCTTCACTTATCATTTATACTTTAGCTGGTTTAGCTGCTTTTGTTGTTTCAGCTTATATGGAGATGATTGCCTTTGATAGTTTTTATCCTGGATTTTTTCTTATTTCTATCGTTATGGTTATAGCTTTTGAAGTTGCAAAAGTTGGTAGTATCTTTATGAAAGTTTACATAGAAAAAGCAGATAAAAGTATGAACAAATGGACACTAAAACTACTTAGCAGTCTCTTTATCACTCTGCTTTTTGGACTCTCCATCATCTCATCTATGGCTGTAACAGCAGACAAACTTGAAAGTCCTCATGCAGAAGAACTAAAAGCAAAGTCCATCGCAAAAATCCAAACAGAATATGACGATATAGCAAAATCAACAGAAAAAGATCACCTTCGCCGTACAAAACAACTAAAACAGGACTTTTTTGAAAAAATCGCAGAGTTTGAGAGTAGAAAAAAAGATGTTATTGCGAAAAAAGATGCAGAGATAGAACAGCAAAAAACAGTTTACGGAAAAGATGGCAAGACTTGGAAAGGTTCAAAATATGAAGAGCATATCAAAGAGAGAACAAACCTCATAAGTGAATTTGCAAAAGAGCGAATGACACTTGAACGACTTTATAACAAACAAATCGAGCAAGAGTCTGCTCAATACAGAAAAGAGAAAAAAGAGGATTTATCCTATAAAAATCAAAACTTAAACTCAGCAGAGAGTGAAGTTTTAGCAAACTCATGGCAAGCACAAAATGAGATGGTTCGCTCTTTCATAAAGGTTGTAAACCATGGTTTTCACATCAACCTAAAAGAGCTTGATTTTATCTTTATGCTCTCTATCCTTATCAGTATTTTACTTGAACTAACCATCTATAAAGTCTTTTCAAATGTTGCCATTGTTTATGCTATCAAACGAAAACATTAAGGGCACCTCTAAAACTATAGTAACTCTCAGAGGGAAGAAAAAAAGATGAGATTGTGCAAAATCTTTTTTGAGTCATAGCCGTAGCTATGGCGATAAAAAGTTTTGTGCAATATCGCTTTTTTTATCCCTCCCTACGGGTAACACAGAGGAGCCTACACTCGGCGTTACTCTTTCTTACCTTAGCTATGGCTAGGGTTTCAAAAGAGTGCCTTGATTGTAAACTCCTCTGTATTACTGAGAGATACTATAGTTTTAGAGGTGCCCTTAAACTTAATATGCTAAAATAAAGCAATAAAACAAAAGGTATATTTTGCAAGACAATCTTTACAACTTAGCATTTGAGAGAAGTATTTTAAGCTCAATTATTTTTGAACCAAGTCAATTTGACGAGCTTAGCGTTGCACTTAAAGAGGATGACTTCTATCTACCAGCCCATAAAGACATCTTTAAAGCCATGCTTACTCTACTTCAAAAAGACCAACCTATTGATGAAGAGTTTATAAAAAAAGAGCTTATAAAAGTCAAAAAATTTGATGAACAGGTTTTACTTGAGATTTTATCTGCAAATCCTATCTCAAACACAAATGCTTATGTAAAAGAGATACGAGACAAGTCACTAAAACGCCACCTTTTAACACTTACAACAGAGATAAAACGAGTAACAGTAGAAGAGGAGTTACCCTCTGAAGAAGTTGTAGATATTGTCGAGAAAAAACTTTATGAAATAACACAAGACAACCAAACAAGCGACTTTAAAGACGCTCCAAAAATGACCTTTGACACTATGGAGTACATCAAAGAGATGAAAGCCAGAGGCGATACTGTTTTAGTAGGTGTGGATACTGGATTTTCAGAACTAAACAAGATGACAACTGGTTTTGGTAAGGGTGATTTAGTCATTATAGCAGCACGACCAGCCATGGGAAAAACTTCATTTGTGCTAAACACAGTAAATTCTCTTATCTTAAATGGTAAAGGGGTTGCATTTTTCTCTCTTGAGATGCCAGCTGAACAGCTTATGTTGCGTCTTCTTTCCATACAAACTTCCATACCACTACAAGAACTAAGACTTGGAAACATGAACGATAACCAATGGAGTAGTTTATACGGTGCTATTGACAAAATGAACTCTGTAAAACTATTTGTTGATGACCAAGGTAGTATCAACATTAACCAACTTAGAAGTAAACTTAGAAAACTTAAAAACCAACATCCTGAGATAGAGATAGCTGTGATCGATTATCTTCAAATCATGCAGGGTGTTGGTACGCAAGATAGGCACTTACAAGTATCGGAAATATCTCGTGGGCTTAAAATGTTAGCTCGTGAACTTGAGATGCCTATCGTCGCTCTTTCACAACTCAACCGTGGGCTTGAGAGTAGAAATGACAAAAGACCGATGCTTAGTGACATCCGTGAATCTGGTTCTATTGAGCAAGATGCTGACATCATTCTCTTTGTTTATCGTGATGATGTTTATCTCTACAAAGAGGAAAAAGAGAGAGAAAAAGCAGCAAAAGCTGAGGGAAAAGAGTTTGTAAGTGAGTATGTAGAAAAAGAGGAAGAGGATGCAGAAATCATCATCGGAAAACAGAGAAATGGTCCAACGGGTCATGTAAAACTGGTTTTTCAGAAAAAACTTACTCGTTTTGTGGATGCACCTGCTTATGCTGCTGGAGTCGAGACAGTTTATGAAAACATAGATACAAGCTCTGCTGATATTGATGTGGGAGAGCCAAGTATCTCTATGCCTACACTTTAGTAGCTAAAATGCTAGAAGAGATAAAACTTTTTAACTCAAAAAAAGACTTTCTTTTAGCATTTTTTATCACTGCTTTTATA
>JALTUB010000364.1 GCA_027047745.1 Sulfurimonas sp. | reverse complement strand
TTAAAAATGGTTTGAGTCTTTTATCGACAAACTTCCAGACTAAACCTTTTTTCTTATCAAATAGAGCCTGCAAAAAGTTGCTTTGACTAGACATCGGAACTGAGCCGATGACTTCACTTTTCCACTGTGTATTTACTAGATTATCCATCTGATTTATAGAGTAGCTTATAATATAATTTTTCGGTCCTGCCATAAGATTGTATATGAAACCAGAATTATTATATATATGCAAAGAGTGCTTAAAAATATCAAAATGCCTTTGTGTTTCACCAAAAGATGGAGATATTGGTGAGCCCAAATCACTATTGCTAAAAAAATCAGTCACTAGAGCTTGACTACTTTTTTTATTTACTATGATAGATAGCTTTGTTAAATCTTTTATATATTTGTTGAGTAAGCCAGCTGACTTGATTTTAGCAATATAAATCTCTCTTGCTTTTTTATCCTCAATTTTAGATACAAGTGAATTTTTACTTTTTTCTAGTTTTGAGATAAGTGAATTTTTAGATTCTCTTATGCTTTTAGCTATACTTAATATCTCATCCAAATCAATAGTAGCTTTTGCCCATGCAGGAGATTTATCATAAGATTTATATGCTTTTAATTCGCCTGCCATTTTTTGGATAAATTTAAAAAATGGGTTTTCTTCACTTGTCATAGAGTAGAGCAACTGAGTTTTTGCATCTTTATTAACAAGCTTGGTTGCATTAGCAAAACTCAAAGCAAAACTCTTCCATCTATAATAAAACCTTTCATCATACCAATTCCAAAAAATCTTAAGATTGCGTTGTAATTTTTCAGGGTTTTTCAACTTATTTGATAATTCTTTAATATCAGAAATCAAATTCTTCCTGCCTTTTTTTGTCAAAGACCCAGAAATAGTAGGGTAATTTGTAGGTAATTCTCCATTGATACCTTTATAAAAATCATCCAAAGTTATATTTGGCGTCAAAGAGACACTAATATCAGTAAGCCAATGCAAATTTGCACCTTTTTTATCTATAATCATGCTAAGCTGATTTTGAAATTCTCGTATATTTTCAATAAGTAAGTCATTATCATTATTCCATTTTAAAAATGAGATATAACTATTGACGAATAGTGGAGATACACTTGGATCTACCTTACTCTCTTCTTGGAGTAAAACATTTTCTATCCAAGCAGAAAAATGTTTGCTTATATCAACTTTAGTTTTATCAACTTGTACTTGTTGTAAGGTATCTATACTATCAATCAAAAAACCTATGTAATCCACAACATCATTAGATGGAGTGTCATTGTCTATTTTATCTATTGATTTTTGAATTCTATAGTAGAGTCTTCTTAAGATATATTTATTAAAATCATCGTGAAAAAGCTGTTTGAGTTTAACTTCAGCTTCTTTACTCTGCTTAAAGTTTATAAACGGAACTTGTGAAGCTATTACATTTTCATTGGCTTTTTTGATTTTTAAGATATTTAGCCTTAGCTTATCTAAAAGCAAAATCCTTGAAGTCATATCTAAATTTTTAAAATTATTTTGTTTTATCACTTCACTTACACTTTTTATGTTAGTAACATTTTGGATATACGAGTATGAATAGATTCCTGCTAAAGATATAAATATCAATAACCAAGCAGTCATAGCTATTTTATAGTTTCTTCTTTGCCAAGATAAATACTCTTTTATAGGAAGAAAGACATTTCTATCTTTTGGCAATATAACTTTGAAAAAATCATGTATAAAAAATGCCTTATTTTTAGGTTCTGTTTTTGCCTTAGGAAGTTTAAAATCAGATAAAAATTTTGATTGTGCTTTACCATCAGTTAAAGAACTAGAGAAGTATATACCTCTTAACATAGGGATTTTTTGATAAGGATTTTCCCTAAACATTATATTTAAAGCTTGTTTTAATGCAGGTTGTATTTGATCAAATTCATTCAAAAACAAGAGTGATTTTTCGATATTTTGTGCACCATTTTTAGTAAAAAGAAGTTGCAAAGATGAAATCTTGTTTTTTATAAAATCTATGCTTTTTTGTAGTACTTCGTCCCAATGCTTATCATTTTCTTCATTCATGTACCCCATGGCTTGAGCTTGAAGTTCAGGTGGTAAGGCATCACAAAAATCTGTAAAACCATATATAAAATCCATCTTTGTAATCATAACATAGATAGGAATGTTGGCTCCGTTTGCAAGCATAAGTTGATTGATTCTAGTTCTAAAGCTTAGAGCATCAATCTCGATAGCATCGCTGTTGTCTTGGAGCAGTTGTTCAGCAGAAATCGCTATAACTACACCATTTAATGGCTCTTTTCTTCTATATTTTGTCAAAAGTGATAAAAATCTCTCCCACTCATCAGTATCTCTTTTTTCTTCAATCGATACACTATATCTTCCAGCTGTATCAAGCACAATAGCATCTTCGAAAAACCACCAGTCACAATTTTTAGTGCCGGAATATATAGATGAGGCTTCTATATTTGTGATTGATAATGACAAGTGAGAATTTTTAATAAGTGTAGTTTTTCCAGCACCACTCTCGCCCATCACAAGAACCCAAGGAAGAGCATATATAGGATCTCGTCCTTTTGAAAGCTTTGAGTTGTTTAGCGTTTTTACAGACTCTTTCCACTTCTTTTCTAAATCATCAACAAGTAATGTATTTTCCTCATGTGTTGAAAATATAGCCTCACCCTCTTTTGCTATTACTCTTTTAACAAACTTTTTTTCATTGTTTTGCAATATATATCTTCTTAGAAAAAATATACCTAGCAAAAGACCCAATGCTCCAGCAAACAGTGAAAAGCTTACCCAATGAGGCCAACCATTTGTGACACTTAAATACCAAATTCCAGATGCAATAGCAACAATAAGCAATATATAAAACAGTCCAATAAAAATATTTTTAATCATATACTACTTCCCCTTGTCAAATAAATTAAGATTTGAGAGTATATTGTTCAAGTTTAAATCAAACATATAAAATAATCCTACACCAATGATACAAGTTACGATAATAGTAATCCACAAATTTTTATAAGATGCTTTAAATGGTTTCTTATGAAGTATTGGGTTTAGGGCATAAGCATTTTTAAATATCGTTTGGGGAAATTTTTGGGGAAAACTATCTTTTAGCGCCTCTTCTTGCTCTTTAAATATATACTCTAATGTTATTTTGTCTTTCTCATAACAATACCTTCCTTTAAAGCCTAGAAATAAACAATAGAGATAAATTACTCTTAACTCAAAATCCTCATTTGGAAGCAATTTTATTTTAGTAAAAAAGTCATAACCTGCATTTGTTGTATTAAAAAAAGTTTTTTGCAATAAGTATTTACGCCACAATTTTTTGTCTTTAAAATCAGAAATTAAAATAGTTTCATCAATCCAAGCTATTAACGGATATAAAAAATCATCAAAATTACCTTTTTCTTCAAAAGCATAAAACTCTTGTTTTGCCTTTTCAATCAA
>JALTUB010000363.1 GCA_027047745.1 Sulfurimonas sp. | reverse complement strand
TTTTCTAATCTACAGATATTTACCTCTATAGTCTCTTCAAAAAACATTCGAGAGATGGTACTTCTGTCTGCTGCTTTCATAGCTAGTGCAAATGCTGCCAGTTCTGCTGCTCTCTCATCTATCTCTATCCCGTAAAGATTATGTTCTAAGATATTTTTAACTATCTCATCATCATCTGTAAAACCTGCATCTTTATAAATCTCAAAAAGCAGATCAAAAGCATAAACAAGTATATGCCCACTGCCACAAGCAGGATCACATACTTTTAACTCTTGAGGTTTAGTAATTTTCAAGTAATCATCTTCAGGAGTCTCAGGTTTTATGTAATACTCCATCTTAGAGGCTATAGATGAGTTAGGGTTGTTTAAGAGCCAAAGTCGTCCTAGAGAGTTTTCTACCATGTACTGTACTATCCAGTGAGGAGTAAAGAGTTGTGTTGCAGCAGGGATATTTTGGGGAGTAACTTTTTTGTTTTTCTTTATACCCTCAAAGACTTCATCTTTCTTCTCAGAGATATAAAACTGATACAACCAGCCAATCACTTCAACATCTTTACAGACATCAGGAGTCATGGCTTCTCGTACATAAGAGAGTATAGAGTTACCAGAGAGAAGATCATCAGGCATAAGTAGTTCTGTATAGTCAGCAATTCTTTCAAAAAGAAAAGGCATAGAGTAAGCATAGTAGTTACATGTAGCCACTACTAATAGCTTATATGCTTCTCCTTGCGGGTCATCACTTGGAGTTCTATTTTCAAGAAGTGCTAAAACTTTTTCTTTAATACTATCGCTTACTAAGTTTTTATCAACATGCCCCATCTTCGCATCTGAAAGTATAGATGGCTGAAATTGACCAGGCTCAGGAGATACTATGTTTAGTTTAGTGTAACGATTTACATCCATAAAACGAAGAGCGATAAAACGGTTAAACCAAATATAGGCAACTTTTTCAATTACTTGTTCTTTAGAAGATTTAGCTATCTCTGCAACTAATTTTTCAACAGCTTGGGGATGTTCTCTTTTTGCAGAACTATCATTTGCGAGTACAAAGTCTAGTTTGGTTTTAACAGTATCTATAAGTGTTGTTCTCGCATGTTGTGCAAATCGTTTTAGTTTTGTTGTTTCCATTGTTATGCTACCCCTATAGTAGTGATTTTATCTATAAAATACTTAGCACTTAAACAGTTTGGATGAGCTGCCGCTCTTTCAATATCAAAGCCATTTTGTAAAACTCTTCTAGCGAACATTACTTTTGAGCCTGTCCCTCTCTGTGTATGTTTTAATAAGATTTCTTTTAGTTCATCGTATGGCATCTTTGATGTATTTTCTGGAAATTCATACGAGTTAAGATTAGAGTTAGTTAAAAACTTCACTATCTCATTATCAGCTAAAAACCAAGACTCTAAAGCTTTCTTTGCTAAAACAATTGTACATTCATTGCAATTTCCTAATCTTTCTTTAGTTTTTTCAACACAGGGTTCACACTCCAGGTCAGTTAAAATAAATATTTTATCTGGATTATGTGTTTTTGCTTGAGAAACAAAAAGACCCATGTTCCGAGGGCATAAATTACCACCACCCTTAGCATCAATTGTTGGTCCTACTTTTTGAATATTTCTATCTGAAAACCAATTGTTCTTAAATAAAAAGTCTATAAAAATTTGCTCACACTTTCCTTCAACTATAAATGCAACCTTTACCATGGAAGACCACCACCAAACATATTACTCATCCACATTTTATCTATATCCATTTTTGTATAGTCATACTTCGGAAATGATTTTTTTGCATTTCGTATCTTTGTTCGTCCATCTATTTTGTCAACTAAAAATAATTCCTTAGGCTTTGTCACCCTTACAATACTTTCACTATGAGTATTTACAAAAATATTAAAGAGTTTACTTCGTTCTCTAAAAAGCTCAACTAACTCACCAATAGCTTTTGGATTCAACCCTCGTTCAGGCTCTTCAATAAGAATAATCCCATTTTTATTACTGTAGATAATTACAAGCATAGCTAAGGCATAAATTGTACCGTCGGAAACCAATCCAGCTGGAAACTTCCTACTTATAGCTTCTTCTTTAAAAGTTACAATAGTTTTGTTACTCAGTCTTTCTTTCTCTATTTTTATTTTTTCAAGACCTGGAACTATCATTCCCATTATTTCAATGATTTCATCTGCACTAATACTATCTTTTTCAAGTTTTGATAAGACTGTTGTTAAATTAGAAGCATTTGTATCAAGAACGTCACTTGCAAAAAAATCATCTGCTTCTCTTGCTCTATTTGGATCAATTTGGTATCTCTCAATGCAAGATAAAAAAGTTAATAATTCTTTAGCTTCTTTCGAAACAAGCTTTAAAATTGTCTCATTATTGGAATATTCAATTTCAACTTTTGCACCATTAACAAATAAGTTTTGATGAGATGTCTTTTTGGCAATATCAACATCATTCTTAATTACCGTTTCTATAAGAGTTGGTTTTTTATTTAAATCACGAATTTCAAGTTCGTAACTGTATTTATTCTCGCCTACTTTAACTGCTAATTTTGCATAAAATTTTTTAGCATTTGTATCCCTAAGTTTATGCGAATGTATATTCTCATAACCATTATGTTTTTTAATGGCTTCTAGTGCTCCATTTTTAACAACATCCCTTATAAATTCCAAAGCCTCAAACAGATTACTTTTTCCAGATCCATTAGCTCCTGCAAATACAGCAAAACTAGGAATCTTATCAATTTTGATATCAACAATACTTTTGAAATTTTTTATATGTAAACTTTTTAAACTCATATTTGAATCCTTTTACCATCTCTAATTTCTACAAGAAAAGCATCTTTCATTTTTTGAATGTATGTATCAACATCTGATTCATCTTCTAACCAAGGCTTATTAAAATTGAGCTGAATATCTCTTGTTTTAATGTACTCTACTTTTGTAGGTGGAGTATCATCTGGAGCATCTTGTTTTGGTGTAACAATGGTAGCAATTTCTCTTAATATGTTCTGATATTCACGATCTTCAAATCGTCTGAAACTATCTCTTATAACTGCTATTAGAGTTTGAGACTTGATAGACTCTATAAAGTTATCAAACTTCTGAATAAAGTTATCTTTTTGCTCTTGAGAGAGTTTAGCAAAATCATCCATTGCCTCTAGTCTATTTCTTAAAGTGTTTACAGAGATTGACACTGTTTCAATCTCTTGTTTTAATGCTTCATCAATCTTTTGAGTAAGCTCATCCATCAATGTTTTAGCAGAACTTAGTTTGTTGTCTTTATAACACTCAATATCTACTAAAATATCTTCAAGCTCTTTTACTTTTTCATTGTCTATATAAGTAAAGTTTGCTGTTTGAGTATTTAAGAACTTAAGTGCATCGGTGTAGATACTTTTTATAGAATCATTGTTCATAAATGAAGTGATAGGTGCTATAAGTTGCTTTTTGAATGTATAAAGCTCTCTTTCGTGAGTGTCAAGGTCTGTTAAATACCAAGTGTATGGTTTGGTAGCTATCTCTTTTAGTAACACTACAAGAGGGTCTAAACTAACTAAAAATGGAAACTGTTGCTTTTGAGCAGCCATATTCTCAATCTCTTGAAGTCTCTCTTGAAACTTTTGTGATACTTCAAGAGCTAACTCTTTTGCTTCACTTGCTCTAGGAGGTGCATCAAAAAAGTTTTCATAAATCTCTTTCAACCCTCTCACTTGAGATGGAGTAAAATCAATCTGTGGTTCTATTACGATATTTGGATGCATACTTGTGTTGATAAGTGCTTTTTCTAAAGCTTTATCTTCAAGTGTATTGCTATCATCTTTGAGTTCTATCTTACCTCGACCTATAAGATGAGCAATATTACAAGCAATAGCAGCAAAGTACCAACCATAAGGTTTTGATTCAAACCTTTCAATTACACTCTTGATAGTAGTTCTTACTCCACTTCGTTTGTTACTGGAGATAAAAGCCAGTATCTCACTTTCTGAATCAGCTAATGAAGAGTCATCATTACTAAATAATCCATCTTTAGAACGCTCTAAGCATTTTGGAACATCTTTTTCTGTGTAGTCGATACCTCTTAACATAACAAGATTTGGATATGCTCGTAGTATAAGTACCTGAAAAGCCTTTTGAATACGAGATTGAGGATCTTCTGCACTTATCTCTTGTTCATTTTCTCCAACATAAAGTTTAGCTTTAGATAAAGATGCCTTAATGCTAGTTTGCAAATCCACAAGTCGTTCTCTATTTTGGTAGCTTTTATCTGTAAGTATTCTCTTAATGGTTTCTTGCTGTGTTACCGTGATGTTTTGGCGGATATATTTCTCTGTTCTTTTGTACATTAAGATATCACGAGTCAGCCTATCATCCTCTGGCATAATGATGAGTAGCTCATCTTTACCCATGTTTTGCATACGAAGCATTGCTTCATTAGACACATTGTCATTAAGTGGAGTGATTACATGTATAGAAAGGTCTGCATCTCTCCCGTGAAGCCTGTCATCAAGTTTTCTTGCATAAGCATAGTCTTGAGAGTTCTCGCTAAAACGAATTTTTCTATTTTTAATAATCTGGTCGAAGATAATTTTTTGTAGCTCTTCTGATATATCAGAAGACTCTACTTCTGTGTTTTTTATATCTTCCTCTACATCTTTTTCTTCATCTGTTAAAAACTCATAGAGCTCGCCATTTCTCTGTATATATGTTTGCTGTTCAAGTAAGTTAAGGGCTTCTTCTAAATCTCTACGAAGTGCAGCTTGATCTTGGTTGAAATCTTCTAGCATTAACACTGTTAAGTTTCTAATAGTAGGTTTGAACTCTTTTACATACTTTACTAGAAATAGTGCTTTTAGTAACCGTACTGCGAACTTATTATCTACATGTTTCTCAGCAACTGTTATAGCTCTTTGTATTTGAGATTTTAAAGCTGTTCTAATCCCTTCAAACATCAAATCAAATGTTGCTAGTTGTCCAAGTTGATGACCACTAATTTGTATAGCCACTTCACGAAATACACCGAGCATAGAACGCTCACCAACTGCTGTATGTTCTCCCTCAAAAGCATTATGTTTTGAGAGGTCTTGAATTGCTGATTGAAATAGAACAAAATGGTATGGTATAAACGGATAACTATGTATGAAGTGATCTCTGTCCTGATAATTTTTATACTGCTGCGATCCATCTGTAAAATCAAATAGTGTTTTAAAGTTATTTACTTGTTCATGATAAACTTTACTAAGTACATCAATACCCTCATCATTTTTAAGAAGTAGTCTCTTTTGAATAACCTCTGCAACATCAGCACTTGTTAGCTTCATACGATTTGAAAAACGAGCTTGAATTTTAGTAAAGTCATTTCCAGTTTTTGAATCCATCTCACCAATGACACTATTCATATCTTCTTGTGCTGTAACAACTATCCAAGACTGTCCACGACATTTTGTTGCAAGAGACTCAGCTATAGTTTGGAGGTTTGTCATAAGCTTTGTGTTGTCAGCGATGTATTGACCCACTTCATCTACAAAGAAGTTTAGTCTGAAGTCTTTACCTTTTGAAGATATATATGCAGCAACTTGTTGGGCAAAATCTTCTATTGAAAGAGTGTAATCACTTCGATACTTGTCTAAAATATCTGTAACATTTTGAGAGTATACTTTATTGTAAGCTTCATCTACATTTGAAGAGACTCTTTTTGTTCTCATTCTTCCCCATGACCAATCTTTTGAAGTGCTCTCTTCAAAAGCAGATTTAAAGTCATCAAGTAAGCCATCGCTTTCTAGTTCTCTCTCAAACTGAGCAATGTAAGGTTGTTTTCCATAGTAACCACAAGCTTCATCAAATACTTTTACAAATACTGATAGTAGAGCATCAATCTCTGTTTTACTAATGACATCTGCTTTTTGGTCTATGTTGAAGAGGATGCTCTGAGAAGGGGTTGATACAGCTCTTTTTATATCACCTTTGAGAATTTCATTTTTACCCGCTTTTTCAAGAAAGGAATCAACAACCGAAACATCATCTAGTGTTCTATTTTCTAAAAGTAGTGCTACCATTTTAAGCAGGTGAGATTTACCAGAACCAAAGAAACCAGATATCCAAACACCATTAGCACCCTCATAGTTATTGTATGCATCTAAAAACTTTTCAAGTCTTTTCTCAACTTCATTGGTTAATACATACTCTCGTACTTCTAATCCTAAGCTGGCATCATCATCGGCTTTAATAACACCTTCTATTGGTCTATCAACCGCTTGTTTAAATATAGTAGTTAAGTTCATGTAGTTCCTCTTTATACTTCATAATGGAAGATGTTAAATGCTCTGTAGTATTTATCATCTCTTAATTTTTCAAATAACTCTAGCGATGCACCAGACTGTAGTGAGTGTTTATAATCCCCAGGGAAGAACATAACAGTTGGTTTTTCTTTAGCAATTTTTTGTAGATTGTTTAATATATTGTGCGATCTTATGTAAGGGAAAACTTCGCCAACACCTGTAATAAACATAATATCAAAGTCTCTCTCTTGCATTTTTTTCTCTATTTCTGGAGTAAATACTGTTTCAATATCTAAGATGGATTGTAGCTCTTCTTTAAAGCGATCTTTTGACATAGATTCTTCTTCATCAAGATAGTAGTCCCAGTCATCATTTTCTTTTAAAATTTCTATTGCTAAGTCATAAAGATTAATCTCAAGAATCGGTGTCCCTGACTGTGTAAGCTTGTTCGCTAGTTGATGGTGTAACTTCTCAACTTCTACTGTCTCTTTTGGCTTAAAGGGGCAAATGAAGAAAGGGACTTCATTACCTAAGCCTTCTTTGTTCTTGAAACGCTCTGAACTCATAACACTGAGTAAATGCTCGTATCTCTCACTAATAAATTTGTATTGAATATCACTCATTAGACTGCCCTTTGTAAATCTATATCTGAGATGGGGAAAATATTTAAGTCATTCACATCTTTTTTTGCAATTGTACTAATCAACTCATCTGAAAGTAATGCAGGTAAGATAAGTTTGTTAGTATCAATGATATCTGCTTCTCTAAGTATCTTAAATACAACTGTTCGCTGTTTGTATCTTGATCCATCTGTAATCTTTTCTAACTCTTCATGCCACTGCTCTTTTGAATTAAAAAAACTTTCATACTCTTCTACTGGAAGATCATACTTTAATGTTAAATATCTCTCTCTAATAACTTCAACTGCAAAATCATGTAAGAATATATATCGTCTACATGTGCCAAGCCATAAAAGGTATTTTTGTTCACTTGCCGAGCCATTCTCTAATAAATGTAGTTCTTCTTTTGTCAGTGTCTTTAATCGGTTAATAATCTCTTTAAGGACTCTTTTTGCGGTGCTTACAACTCTTGTCTGTAGAGTATTTTTATCGAGAGCTTGTTGATATACTTCATCCCAGTTCCGCACTTGAGTGTAAAGTTCAAGAAGTAGTAGCGATTCTGAATGAAATAGACCACCAGTGGTAAAGGACATTAAGTATTTTTTCTGATTCATTTAGTATCCGCAGCCTTTCCAGCTTTAATCCATGTATCAACTTCTTTTTGTTGGAACATCCACTTTCTTCCAACTTTACTCGCTGGCATATTTTTATGATCAATCCACTTATAAATAGTGTCTTTGGTTACAGATAGGTATTTACATATGTCATCCACAGTCAGCCATCTTTCTTCCATCAAATATACCTTATTTTAAATTACCATATTTTACAGTTTATAACCTAAATATCATATTTAATACTGAATAGTCCATAATAAATAGAGTTTCCAAATAATTTCAACCACATATTATACGAATAGATAGAACAGTCACTACTGAGAGATTATTCTATGGTTGAGTTGTCAATCAAAATAAATCCACAAGGAAACTCGATGCTAAAAAACGACTTAATGCAAAAAACGGGGGTCCGTTTCATAACTTTTTATGATAACTAATAAGATAAAAATCCACTATTTTTAACTTCAAACTTTTAGTAAATCCAGCATGGACATGCATCAACTTTTTCATAGGTGAAAACACTCCTCCATCAATAGCATTTGTTGTATTGTCTATCTTAAATTCTGTATATTTTTGATAGGTAAAAAGGTAAGGTAAATTTCTTCTGAGACTGTTATATGCAGATACAACTTTAGGATGTGTGTAAGAGGCTTTTTTTGAAGTAGGATTAATAGATTTTTGGGTCTGCCCTTTGGGTACTAATAATATATCTTTATACTTTTCATGCCAAGCATCAAGTTTTTTAGTGAACTTTTCTTCCGTTGTAGTTGTTAAATTTCTCATTATTTTTTGGAGATCTTTTGCAATATCTAATTGAGGATGTAGAGTTAAATAACGGTTAATAGTCTTCTTTTGGTGAAATTGGCATAGTTGCATTGGATATGCTGAAAAAGCCTTCTGTAGCCCTTTAAAACCGTCTGTTATGATGCCATTTATTGTAAACCCTAAAAAAATAAGGTAGTGTAGAAGTTACTTATAGTCCTCTACTGTCTCAGTATCCGACTAACTAGTATAAAAACCCAAACATCCAAAGGGCAATTTTATTGCCAATTCCCACTTCTAAACCATCACTTGCAACAAAAGAATCTTCTATATCTTTAATTTGGTTAAAACCTTTACTCTTTCCACCCACTTCAAAAGTATAGTTTTCTTCACAGTAAAAATCACCTTGTTTACTTGCAAAAATTCCCTCATCATTGAGAGAGTGCTTGTTTTTATAGTAGTTATCTAATTGATTCACAAAAAATGTTTCTCGTAAATTACCTATATTTGGCTCTCTTGTGTACATAAGGTTTGGATTTGCTAAAAAAATCTTCTCAGGTTTATCAAATGCTTTCATGCTTAGGGAATTTTGCATAAGAAGTTTAATAAGCCCTGCATCATCAAGTTTTGAGAGATAATCTTTGAGTGTTCTATCATCTTTTATATCTGCTGCTTTTTTTAGCTCACTCATTGTCGGTTCAAATGGTACACTTTTGATTATGACTGAAAGAAGCATTTTTATTTTTTTTATACTGTTACCACTCATTTTAGGGTAGATGTTTAGCAGGTCACTCTCTATAGAGACATTGATGTTTTGTTGTAGCGTTTGAAAAAATAGGATTTCATTAGGCATAGATAGAAAATAGGGATAGTAGCCATGTTTAAGATACTCTTTAAAGAGAGGGATTATCTTCTGATCTCTCTGCTCAATCTCATTTTTAATAGTTGTTGCAATCTCAATATGATTAGAGAGTATATCTTCAAGGGTAATCGCTTCAAAACTGTAGCCGTAATGTAGTTCCAAAAACTCTCTAAAACTCATCCCTACCATAGTATAGACGATAGCTCGTCTACTTAAATCATGACTTCCTCTGTTTATTTGCAATGCAGAACTTCCAGTTGCAATAATTTTAAGTTTATCAAATCTATCGTAGATATTTTTTAGTTCAGCTGACCAGTTTTCATACTTATGTATCTCATCAAAGCAGAGAAGCTTACCACCATTAAGTACAAACTCTTCAGCTATCTGAGTCATAGTGTATTTCGAGGTGTTTTCAATATCATCAAGATTCACATAGAGTGCTTTATTAGCACTATAGTTCTCTTTGATATATTGTGCCACTGTAGTCGTTTTACCAATTCCTCTTGAACCGATAATGATAGATAATCGATGTTCTAGTTTTTTAGTCTTAATAAAGTATCTTTTATACTCTTGTGTATTGATATTTATAAAGTCTCTACTTTTGATAAACAACTCTACTAACATGCCCTCATCCTCTAAATGTTTTATAACACAATTATATCTTAAAATAGTATGTATTACAATACATATCTATAATTTTACCTTTAATTTTAAATAAGCATTTCTCTTGTTTTGGTTCCCACTTTTTGTTATGGAATTATTTGGGATTGCGCTATATTGGTGCCTTTGGTACAGGGGGGTACTCTCTTTTGAACCTATTGCCAAAGAGTTATTTAGAAGTATGTTATTTCTTTAGAGTTCCTTAGCTAAAAATATTTGGTATATTCACAATAGCATTGTCATATTTATCCACTTCTATTTTATCTGGCTCATTCTTTGAGATATTACGAGGTTTTTCCTCTTTATTATTAAACAAATCTTCATCGCTTGGCTTTAAAAGCTCTTGCACTTCCTCCAAGACATCTAATCCTCTCAGTACATCAATAAACTTTTTTAGTGTAATCTTTCCACTTATCTCAAACTGCTGGTAGCTACGATATCCTATCCCTATGTGTTTTGCAAAGGATTTTTGATTCCCGTAATAATGCATGTTCTTTTTTCGCTTTCGTTTTGCTCGTTGTGCTAGTTCTTTAATAATTTCTTCTGTCGTTGCCAGACTAAAATCTAACTCTTTCATATATGGCTCCCTTTAGTAAAACTCTCATCTACAATCTTAGTTTCTTCTAATATTTGATTGGCAAATGTACCTGGAATGCCATAATGAGCAGACTCTTTTACTAATTTAGTATGCTTTATCTCTATCATTTTTTGAATATTCTCTCTTAAAAAAGTTTTACTAATATTATATGGTGCAAAGGTATCTTTTAAATTATCAAATCTAGCTCGGTTAAGTGAATAATTACCCAATAGCATTTGATGATATCCATTACTCGTATATGTGAGATCATAGGCTGGTGAAAATCCCCATTTACCTTCGCTATTCATTAGAAATGAAAAATTACGAGAATGATCATCTCTATTTCCAAAAATTGCATTAAATAAAATAAGCTTTGCCATCTGTTCTTTATGAGCCTGAGGTAAATTGAGTTTTTGTGCAATTCTGAACATATCCATATAATCGTTGTAGGTCTCCTGAGGATTATAATGCATCATACCTGATAGAGAGTGCATATGAAATCTCT
>JALTUB010000362.1 GCA_027047745.1 Sulfurimonas sp. | reverse complement strand
TGAAAAACACGTTGCTGGCACACAAAAATGAAATTTATCCATAAGTTGGCAGCAATATCAATAGACCCCTAAAGAATTTGAAAAATAAACTTGACTTTGTAAACTTATTAGTTAACTTTGCGGCGTGATTAGGGATATTGTTACGTACAAGGACAGGTTTATCGAATTTTACAAAAATCAAGACTTGAAAGTTCAACAAAAAATTGAATATGCTCTTGACCTTGTAAGATTTGAAAGACAAGTTCCTAAGAAGTTTTTTAAGTTGCTTGAAAACACTAACGGAATATGGGAAATAAGAGTAGTTACAACTTTTAAAAGCATACGGATTTTGTGTTTTCAGGACGAAGGCAATCTAGTTGTTTTGACAAACTGTTTTCTTAAAAAGGCTCAAAAAACCCCGATAAAGGAAATAAAACTTGCAGAGAAACTTAAGAAAGAATATTTAAAAGAAAAGAAAGGAGATTTTTAAAATGAAAAACATAAAAAGATTTGAAGACATATTAACTGAAAAATATGGAGAAAAAGGAACTCCCTCCAGAGATAAATATGATGCTGAATCACTAGCATTCAGACTTGGAGTTATGTTAAAAGAAGCAAGAAAAGAATCTCAATTGACTCAAGAAGAACTTGCAGCACGGACTGGCACCAAAAAAAGTTATATTTCCAGAATTGAACGCGGAATGAGCGATATTCAAATCTCGACTTATTACAAATTAATTGAAATTGGACTCGGGAAAAATTTAAACATATCGATTGGATAAATAACTACTGCTGACAACATCACCTATGCATTATGCCACAGCACATTGCAAATATAAATAAAACGGGGAATCCTTTTCGGAAAGCAAAGGAAAACCATCTTCCCGGAAGGTATGTATTTCCTTTCTTTTCGTTCCTTTTGCTGTTTGTGGAATTCCCTTTCAACGCAAGTGCACAAAAGCCGGCCAAAACCCGGGACAGGGAATTTCACCCTCCGGTGATCTGCACCCTACCGAAGGAGGTGGACGAAACCTCCGGGCTTATCTTTTGGCACAACAGCCTGTGGACACACAACGACAGCGGCGGGTTGCCCGTCATTTACCGTTTGGATACCCTTACCGGGAAAGTATTGCAACGCATTAGGCTGAAAAATGCCACCAACCGCGACTGGGAAGACATCTCGCAGGATCAATCGTTTATTTACGTGGGCGATATCGGCAACAATTCGGGAAACCGCCACGACCTTTGCATTTACAAGGTAAAAAAATCGGACATTCCCCAACAGGGGGATGGAGAGGTTACGGCTGTGAAAATCGCCTATGCTTATCCTGACTACAAAGGCCCGGTGAAAAACCGCAGGCACAATAATTTTGACTGCGAGGCACTGCTTGCTTCGGGCGACTCGTTGTACATTTTTTCCAAAGACTGGCATGACCAGCAATCCCGGTTGTATGCCCTGCCCAAAAAAGCGGGAAAATACATGGCCCGTCCGGTATCGCAATACAATGTCAGGGGGCTTGTTACCGGTGCCGATAAACAACCAAAAACCGGCATGGTGATGCTGGTGGGATATACCCGTGGGAACTGGGTTCCTTTTGTGATGGTTTTATCCGGTTACAAGGGACACGATTTCTTTTCCGGCCAAAAAGAACGGATCCGTTTGAAAAATGCCAAGGCCACACAGACTGAGGGAGTTGCTTTCGGAAACGGGAACAGGGTTTATCTATCATCAGAGGGCAGACCGCCGATTTTTAAACAGACTTTGTATGCTTTCCCGTTGGATTCAATTTTTCAGAAAAGGGAACGGAAATGAACAAAACCGAAATCGCACTACTGGACGGAGGCCGGAAACTGCCGGTGATGGAGGAATTTTACACACTTCAGGGAGAGGGCTTTAACACGGGTAAAGCGGCTTATTTTGTACGCGTTGGCGGTTGCGATGTGGGATGTGCCTGGTGCGACAGCAAAGAATCGTGGAATGCGGAACTTTTCCCTCCTGTTCCGGTGAAAGAGGTCGTAAAAAGAGCTGCTGCTACGCCGGCCAAAACGGTTGTGGTTACCGGCGGAGAGCCTTCTCTTTACCCGCTGGAGATTTTTACCAAAGCGTTGAAAGAAAACGGCGTAACCGTCATGGTGGAGACATCGGGAGCACATCCATTAAGTGGGAGCTGGGACTGGATTTGCCTTTCTCCCAAGAAAAACGCTCCTCCTCTTAAAGAAATTTATCCTCTGGCCCATGAGCTAAAAGTGGTAATACAGAAAGAAGCCGATTTGCAATGGGCTGAGCAGAATGCCGCCTTGGTTTCCTCTGACTGTCATCTTTTCTTACAACCTGAATGGAGTGTGGCTTCAAAAATTATGGAGACACTGACAGATTACGTTATGCAGCATCCACGTTGGCGTATCTCGTTACAATCACACAAATACATGGGAATTCCGTAATGGATTAACCTTTTAGCTCGATTAAGGGCTAAAAGGTTGAAAAAAAACAGCCTTTTGTTTTTTGGCCGGACAATACCTGAAAAGCCATCCTGCCCGATGATTGTGCCGGCTTGCGCCGGTATCGGGTTTGCCAACGAATTGCACGAATTACACGAAAATTTTTTTACGAAACAAGAAAGGTTTTTGGTGCGCTGGAAGCGACCCAAAAACCCGAAATTCGTGTAATTTGTGTAATTCGTTGGTAAAAAAGCCTTTGGAAGGAGGTTTCGGTATTCATGTCGGGAAATGTTTTATCGAATCCTGGTCCAGGCTGACACTTGAAGCAGGATGTCGTTTCGGCTCATGTTCCCTTTCTTTCGTTACTTTTGCTTTCAAAATCAATTCCGTGAAAAGGCAGGCATTAAAGATTTTATCATATCCGGGTTTCCGGTTATCGCCGATGGGGCGATGGTTATTCCTTTTACTGTTTTTTTTTACTTTCCTTTTGTTGCCCTGCCTGGCGCAGCACCGGCCGGAAAAAAAAACAATAAAACTTTTTGAAGAAGCCAAAACGGCTTACCGGGCCGGAAATCTTTTGCAGGCACAGGCGATGCTGCAAAAAGTGCTGCAACGCGATACCCTTTTTGCGGAAGCCTGGCTTTTGCAGGGCGATGTTTTGGCTACGGCAAAACAACCCGCCAAGGCTTTGGGCAGTTACCGGAAAGCCCTCACGCTGGATTCGGTTTCTTACTCGCAGGCTTTTTATGTAGTGGCACGCCTTGAATTTCAATGCGGGGATTATCCTGCTGCTTTGCGCGATGTCCGCCATTTTCTGAAAATATCCGGCGGCGCCGGCATTGCCGGCGCCGAAAAATTATTGCAACAGGCAGCTTTTGCTGTAAAGGCGGTGCAAAACCCAGAAAATACCCGGCTCAGGCGGTTAAACAACTCTATCAATACATCGCAAGACGAATACGTCAATTTTGTAGATGAAGAACAGCACCAGCTTATTTTTACCAGAAAAGTGTTGAAACCGGGGCCAGGTAAGCCGGTTTACAAAGAGCATTTTTTCCGGGCTTATCGGAGGGACAACGCCT
>JALTUB010000361.1 GCA_027047745.1 Sulfurimonas sp. | reverse complement strand
TCAACTTTTTTTATAGTATCGTCAATATTAAACTTTGGCTCATTTTTTGTTGTTGGTTCAGTTGGACTCATATATTCACCACGGCAATTTCGTCCTGGCTTTCCTTTTTTTGCCTTTACATATTCTATAAGCAGTTCACCCTCTTGAACACTTTGTATGAAACCTCTTGAAGAGTAATCGATCTTCGTGTTTTCATCTACCTCTTCTTTTTTATCATAATGTAGTATAAGCTTATCATTGACAGTTAAAGTTGGTTCATATCCTTGAGCTATCAGTACAGTTTCATTCTTTTTGTATTCTGCTTTTTCTTGAACTCTTATATGTGATGTAATCTTTGAGATAACATCATCTACCATTTCATCAAAAATATCAACTAAAATACCAGCACGAATCTTTCGTTTAGTTATCATGTCTTTAAAGTCTTCTTCTAGTAGATTATTATATTGTATCTTTGAACCTGCTAAGATACTTAAATAGACTTTACATTTTGTTGCATTTGCACCAATTGCAAGTTTAAAATCTTTATACTTATGAGTATCTGTATTTTTTAAAAATACTTCAACTTCATACATCTGTTTTATCTGAAAATTAGGGTTTAAAAGTGTATGCTCTTCATCTAGTTCATATAAACCATCCTCAGATATTCTTTCCCACTCTCCAACTATACTCTTCTCTGCATCATTCATTCGTTTAAATGTTTGTATTTCAAAGATATTAAAATCTAAATCATCTGCTTTTATCTCATATGATTTAGCTATAGACTGAAGTTCTTTTGCAACATTTTGTGTTCTCACAACTGTAGGACGAACTTTTTTTTGTATAACAGCAGTCTCTTTTTTTGCAGTTCCAAATAGGGCCATTTATCACTCACTAATATTATTTTTAATTTTTGCAGTTCATTTTAACTAAATATTTGTTAAAATTATGTAAATTAATAAAAAAGAAGCAAGAAAGCCAATGTTTAGAGCCATTTTTACCAATAGTTTTGGGATTTTAATCTCAAGAATTTTAGGATTTATTAGAGATTTACTAACTGCTTCTGCACTTGGTGCAAACATCTATAGTGATATATTCTTTGTTGCATTTAAACTACCAAATCTCTTTCGTCGTATTTTTGCCGAGGGTGCTTTTACACAAGTTTACATACCAGCTTTTGCAAGAACAAAACATAAAGCTATATTGTCTGTAAATATATTTTTAACATTTATATCTATAATTTTGCTTATAACGCTTTTAGTAAACCTTTTTCCCTCTCTTTTTACGAAAGCCATTGCAGTAGGTTTTTCTGATGAAGAAATATCTTTAGCTTCACCATTTGTTGCTATAAACTTTTGGTATCTTCCTCTTATATTTTTTGTAACTTTTTTAAGTGCAATGTTACAATACAAACATCACTTTGCAACTACTGCCTTTTCTACAGCACTTTTAAATATATCTCTTATTTTAGCTCTATATTTTTCACAAAACAAATCACATGATGAAATCGTCTATTATCTTAGTTTTGGTGTTGTTTTTGGTGGTATTATGCAACTAGCAGTACATATCATAGCCATATATAAGCTAGGTCTTTTAAAGATGCTTATAGGTGGGTTTAAATATCTAAGAGTTAAATCACAAATCATAAAAGAGGATAGTATCAAGTTTCGTAAAAACTTTTTTCTAGCAATGTGGGGAAATTCAACAGCTCAAGTTTCTGCTTTTTTAGATACTTTTTTAGCCTCTTTTTTAGCAACTGGTTCTATCTCCTATCTCTACTATGCAAATCGTATCTTTCAACTCCCTCTTGCTCTTTTTGCCATCGCAACTTCAGTTGCCCTTTTTCCAAGAGTTGCAAGATACCTAAAAAACAATGACGAAAAAAAAGCAAAAGCATACTTAGAAAAAGCATTTTGGTTTTTAGCTTTTTTACTCACAGCAAGTACACTTGGGGGCATTATTCTCTCTCATGAGATTACATGGTTGCTCTTTGAGAGAGGTGCTTTTGACGCACAAGATACACAAAATACAACCTTAGTTTTAAAGATGTATATGTTTGGTCTTTTACCTTTTGGATTGCAAAAACTACTTGTTTTATGGCTTTATGCTAAAGAGATGCAGATGAAGGCAGCTAAGATAGCTACAATCTCTTTAGTCTCTTATATTATCTTAGCACTTGCTTTTATATCTCCTCTTGGAGTAGCTGGTTTAGCTCTTGCAAGTACCATCGGTGGTTATATAAGTTTTATTTTTACGGTATCTGCTTTTGGTCTAAAAAACTTTTTTGATATACTTCGTTCAAAATATACTATTTATTTGGTTTTAGGTGCGATTATTTTTGTGATTATTCTAATTTATTTACAAAAATATCTCCAACATTTTATAAATTGATAAAAATAAGAGAAAATACAAATGCAAATATACGATTCAGCAAAAAAACAAAAAAGAGATTTTACTCCACTTCAAGAGGGAAAAGTTTCTCTTTATGTCTGTGGTCCTACAGTTTATGATGATGCCCATTTGGGACATGCAAAGTCAGCCTTAGTTTTTGACCTTTTAACACGCGTTTTAAAAGCTAATAACTATGAAGTAACTTATGCTAGAAATATAACTGATATAGATGATAAAATCATCAAAAAAGCAGTTGCTTTAGGTAAAGATATAAAAGAGATTACAGACTTTTATACTGAAGCTTTTCATCAAGAGATGGAGGCTATAGGTGTATCTCGTCCTGACATTGAACCAAAGGCTACAGAGTCACTTCAAGCTATGCAAGAGATGATACAAAAACTCATAGATTCAAACCATGCTTATAGAACTACTGAAGGTGATGTGTATTTTGATACTTCAAGCGATAATAAATATCTGACTCTCTCAAACAGAGTGCAAGAAGAAGATGAAAGACAAGAGAGAGTTGAGTCCTCTTCTCTAAAGCGAAACTCAGCAGATTTTGCTCTTTGGAAATCAGTTAAAGATGATACTATTACTTATGAGAGTCCTTTTGGAGATGGTCGTCCAGGTTGGCACTTAGAGTGTTCTGCTATGATAGAAAAACATTTAGCAAAACCTGATATGCCTTATGCTATTGATATTCATGGTGGTGGTGCAGACCTACTTTTTCCTCATCATGAAAATGAAGCGGCACAAACTCGTTGTTCATCAAACCATCAACTAGCTGCTTATTGGATGCACAATGGTTTTGTAAACATAAATGGCGAGAAAATGTCTAAATCCTTAGGTAATAGTTTTTTCTTAAAAGATGCACTTAAAGAGTATGATGGTGAAGTATTGCGTTTTTATCTTTTAAGTACGCATTATAGAAGTAATTTCAATTTTAATACAACAGATTTGGAAGTTTCTAAAAAAAGACTAGATAAGATTTATAGACTAAAAAAACGACTTTTTGGCTTAGCTGTAAATAAAGAAGAAACTATCTTTAGAGCTAATTTACTAGATGCTTTAAATGATGACTTGAATATATCATCTGCACTTGCACTTATAGATGAAATGATAAGTAGTGCAAATGAAACACTTGATAGTGCTGGTAAACATAAATCACTTAAAAAAGAGAGTATCTCAAACCTACTATTCATAGAAAAAGTCTTAGGTTTTGGAGTTAAAAATCCTTATGAGTATTTTCAATTTGGTGTTAGTGAAGAGATAAAAGAAAAAATCGACTCACTAATCATGAAACGAAACGAAGCAAAAAAAGAGAAAGATTTTGAGTTATCAGACAAACTTAGAGATGAGATTTTAGCTTTTGGAGTAAATATTATGGATACACCTCGAGGTACATTTTGGGAAAAAGTTTAATGACTATTGAAGATATAAAAGCTCATTTAGAAAAAAATACATCAACTACAACTGATGAATTTAAAAGAGTTTTTCATGGTCGTGGTGGACTATACGAGGGGTGGAGACATTTAACTATTGATAGTATAGATGATATTTTAAGTGTTGCTCTGTATTTTCAAGAGGATAGTGAAGCCGAGCTAATAGATATGCTTATCTCTTTTATAAAATACTCGAAATATAAAACTCTTGTTGTCCAAAAAAGGTATCTTCAAGGCTCTCCAAGTGAAGTTTTAGTTGGTGAATTAGAAGAGAATCTCTATGTTATAGAAAATGGCATCAAAATAAAACTCAATCTTCTTTCAAACAAGAACTCAGGTTATTTTCCAGATATGAAAAATGGTCGTTCATTTGTTAGAGAAAACGCAAAAGATAAAAGAGTTTTAAATCTGTTCTCTTACACTTGTGCTTTTTCACTTGCTGCAAAGTTTGGTGGTGCTTATGAAGTTGTTAATGTGGATATGAGTAAGGGTTCTCTTAAAGTTGGAATGGCAAATCATTCTCTTAACAATCTAGACCCAAGAGGGACAAGTTTTTTACCATATAACATACTAAAATCATTTTCAGCTTTAAAGAAAAAAGGTCCATACGACCTCATCATCATAGACCCACCAAGTTTTCAAAAGGGGAGTTTTGAGGCTACAAAAGATTATGAAAAAATCATCAAAAAATTGCCTCAACTAGCAAGTGAAGATTGTGTTTTGCTGTCTTGTTTAAACTCACCAAATCTTGATAGTAACTTCATTATTGAACTCATGAAAGAGTGGGCACCAAGTTTTAGATTTATAAAAAAACTAGAAAATTTAGAAGAATTTGCAAGTCTTGACGAAGAAAAAAGTCTAAAAAATCTAGTTTTTCAAAGAAAAATTAACAATAAGTAGCTAAAACTCCAGCTTTTAAGTTTTGATACATCTCTTCACCTTTTAGTTTTTTAACTATACTCAAAGCAAAGCAGATAGCTGTTGCTGGTCCACGAGAGGTCATGATATTTTCATCCTCTACGACCATATTTGCATCACCTTGATAACCATCTTTTTTTATATCATCTTCAACAGACGGGTAACATGTGTATTTTGATTTTAAAACACCTGCTCTGTTTAGGGCATAAGGTGCTGCACAAATGGCAGCAATATTTTTTCCTTTTTCATCCATCTCTTTTAAAAGTTTCTGCACATTTTTATCATCTGCTAAAGCATGAGTTCCATCCCAACCACCTGGTAGCACTATCATATCTAGTTCATGTGAACTGACATCCTTTACCTGATAATCAGTTTGCACGGAAATTCCATTTGTTCCTTGAACCAAAACATCATTATTTAAAGAAGCCACTAAAACCTCTATTTCTGCCCGTCTTAAAATATCTATAATACTAACTGCTTCAATCTCTTCAAAACCTTTAGCTAAGGGTACTAATACTTTCATTTAAAATCCTCTAATAAATTCATTAGCAATATTTTAGTACAATTTCCTAAATTTTCCTAATAGGTGTAATCATATAATGATAAACTACAAATCAATAAAACCTTTACTCTTTAAGCTTGAACCAGAAACGGCTCATCATGTTGCTGAGTTCGTTTTAAGACTACCAAATATTTGTCAGATACCATTTAACTTCTTTTTAAAGTCACATTTCATCACGCATGATGTCTTGACACAAGAGTTATTTGGTAGAAAGTTTTTAAATCCTGTTGGTCTTGGTGCTGGATTTGACAAAAATGCAACCATGATAAGAGGGATGCAAATCTTAGGTTTTGGTTTTACAGAGATAGGAACAGTTACACCTCGTCCACAAACAGGCAATCCTAAACCAAGGATGTTTCGTCACATAGAAGAAGAGAGCATCCAAAATGCTATGGGCTTTAATAATGATGGAGTTTACAGAGTTGTTAAAAGAGTTAAAAAAAGATTTCCATTTACAACCCCCATCGGTATAAACATAGGTAAAAACAAAAATACACCTGAAAAAGAGGCGATAAATGATTACACTCATCTTATAAAATCTTTTGATGGTCTTGGTGATTATTTTGTTATAAATATATCTTCACCAAATACTCCAGGTCTTCGTGATTTGCAAAATGAGGAGTTTATAACAAAACTTTTCAGTGAAGCAAAAAAACTTACAGACAAACCAATACTTCTTAAAATAGCTCCTGATATGGAGATAGAGGATGCCATAAACTTAACAAAGATGGCAGTTGAGAAAGGTGCAGATGGTATTATCGCTACAAATACTACGATAGACTATTCAGTTGTTAAAAATCCTAAAGATATAGGTGGCATAAGTGGTGCAGCACTAAAAGAAAAAAGTTTTAAAATCTTTGAAGCCATCGCAAAAGAGCTTTATGGAAAAACTATTCTCATCTCTGTAGGTGGTATAGACTCTGCTGAGGAAGCTTACAAACGCATCAAAGCAGGAGCATCACTTGTTCAGATTTTAAGTGGTCTTGTTTTTCATGGACCTGATATGATAATGAACATAAACAAAGAACTCATAGAACTTATCAAAGCTGATGGATATAAAAACATATCTCAAGCAATAGGAAGCGATATAAAATAATGATAAAAATCTTAAGCATTTTACTAACCATAGGAACTTTAATGGCATCTTCACTACCAAAATATGAAACAAAAACACTCAAAAATGGGCTACAAATAGTAGTTATTCCTCTTCATAACCATACAAATGTTATCAGTACCGATATATTTTATAAAGTCGGCAGTCGTAATGAAGTTATGGGAAAAACTGGTATTGCTCATATGTTAGAGCATATGAACTTCAAATCAAGCAAAAACCTAAAAGCTGGTGAATTTGACAAAGAGGTAAAAAGTATAGGTGGTGTTAATAATGCTTCAACAAGTTTTGACTATACTCACTACTTTATAAAATCATCTACACAAAACATGAACACATCAATGAAACTTTATGCAGAACTTATGCAAAACTTAAATCTAAAAGATAAAGAGTTTCAACCTGAAAGAGATGTGGTAGCTGAAGAGCGTCGCTGGAGAACAGACAACTCACCAATGGGCTTTTTATACTTTAAGATGTTTAACAATGCTTATATTTACCATCCATATCACTGGACACCAATAGGCTTCATGAATGATATAAGAACATGGACTATCAAAGACATTAGAGATTTTCATGCAACTTACTATCAACCAAATAACGCTATTTTAATGGTTACTGGAGATGTTGAGCCTAAAGAAGTTTTTAAATATGCTAAGGCTGCTTTTGGTAAGATAAAGAACAAGGTAAAAGTTCCAAAAGTAAAATTTGTTGAGCCTGAACAAGATGGTGCAAAACACATTATAGTTCACAAAGAGAGTGAAGTAGAGATGTTAGCTATCGCTTTTCACATACCAAACTTTCAAGACCCTGACCAAGTAACTTTAAGTGTTATCTCTGAGATACTATACTCTGGAAAAAGTTCACGACTATATAAAGATTTAGTTGAGGAAAAACGCCTTGTAAACAGTATTTATGCTTATAATATGGAAAACAAAGACCCAGGTCTTTTTATATTTTTAGCAACTTGTAACCCTGGTGTAAAAGCAGAAGTAGTTGAAAAAGAACTTATCAAACAGATAAATCTCATGAAGACAACAAAGGTTACAAAAGCAGAACTAGATAAGGTTAAAATCAATACAAAATCAGACTTCATCTACTCACTAGAGAGTTCAACTTCCGTCGCTAATCTCTTTGGAAGTTATCTAGTTCGTGGAGATATAAAACCATTGTTAAGTTATGAAGATGATGTTAAGAAGATAACAGCAAAAAAAGTTCAAGATGCTGCTAAAAAGTATTTTAACTTTTCAAAGTCAACAACTATTATCTTAAGAAAAGCTAACTAATTCTAGCTCTTCTTTTGAAATTGATTATTTTTATTGGGGACATTATACCTTCATCTTCTGTATTATATTTTTAAGTTCATCTGCTTTTGTATCTTTACTTATAGCTTCACCAAAATATACTCTTATCTCTCTTCGTTTAAAAAGATTTCTTCTTCCTTTGCCCTTGTATCTTGAAAAACTACTTCCAAATATGCCATCAATAAAACATGGAATGATAACCCCGTCATAGTCTGTTGGTATCAACTCATATCCACGGTAAAATTTACCTAGTTTACCATCGCTTGTTATCGCACCTTCTGGGTAAAGTCCAACTATTTCACCTTGTAATAATCTCTCATGAGCCTCTTTAAAAGCATCTTTTGAAGCTTTGTGAGAGATAGGAATTGCTTTTCCTACCTTAAAGAAAAAATGAAATCCGAACCAATGATAAATATTCTTATCCATCATGAAGTTAATATATCTTTTAAGAGGAAGTTGTACTATTATCCAGTCCAACCAGCTCACATGATTTCCCATGAGCAAAACAGCACCATTTTTTGGAATATTCTCTAAGCCCTCATATATATAAACATGACGGAAACTAGAAAATATCTGCATAACTGCCCAAAAAGTATCGATTCCATACCTTTTAAAAGTAATGATAAAAAGATAAACACCCACTAAAGCCATCATAAAAAATAGAACTTGAGAGTTTACTCCAAAGTATGCAAAAAGAGTTGTTACAACTAAAAATAAAAACATAAAAATATTTTGTATAAAGTTACTTCCTGCGATGATGGTGCCAAGGTGAACGCGAGGAGATAAAAACTGTATCTGTGCATTTAAAGGAACAAGCAAGAAACCTGAAAGTATCCCAAAAACAGTAAATAAAACTGCTATAATGCCCATAGAATGAACGAATGGCACAAAAAAGACTATGATCGCTATGCCTACTGCTCCTATGGTTGTTAATCCTAGGTTGATAAAATACTTTGAATATTTTGCAGCAAGAATAGAGCCAAAAACTATACCGATACCAGCTAATGCCATGACACCTTGGACAAAGATAGTATTTGTAACTCCAAGTTTACTTTTTGCATACTCACCAAAGATAGCTAAAACCACTTGAGAGATAGACCAAAAAAGTCCAAGAGCTATGATGTTTTCAAATATCTCTTTTTTTCTTCTGATAGTTTTTAGGTTTTTAAAAAGATAAACACCTTTTATGTACCTTTTAAACTTAAAAGTTCGTTTTGATGCTTCAAGCATTTTATTTGGCAATTTTGAGGCTAAATACCACTCTATAACCGAACCTATAACCAAAAGCCAGCCAAGAGGAGCGATAAGTTCTAAAACAGCTTCTTTTGTTTGAGCAGTATCACTATATCTTCCCTCAAATAAAACCGTATAAAAGATGATGCCACCAAGTATAGCAACAGTTGTAACAGCTTGAACAGCTCCGTTACCACTGCTGATATATTTTTCACCAACCAACTCTTTTATATATCCATACTTTGCTGGACCATATAAAGCACTCTGCATGGCAAGTAAAAAAGTCATAAAAAAAGCAAAAATAAAATATCCATGATAATACGAGTAAGTGATTATCAAAGTTATCAAAATAGCAAAAAGTGCAGAATATTTCATGATAGTGTTTTTAGGAAATCTATCTGCTAAAAATCCAGATGGTGAAAACATCATGATAAAAGGAAGAAGTATCAGTGCATTTACTACTGTGGTTAAAACTATAAGTAAATCACCATCATAGACTTTAAATATGGTGTTTTGAATGATTATTTTATGACCAAGGTCTGTAAAAGCATTTAAAAAAACTACCATAAGATAGTTTACCACACCTATTATCTTAAACATTTATAACTCACTCGCTAAAACTGTACTCCAACCCTCATAAAAACCTTCACTCTTTTTCACAGCTTCAAATATATCATCTACTGCTTTTTTAACCTCATCAGTCGTTAAGCTCTGCTCCTTTACTAAAGCAACACCATACTCAAACTCATCACTATCTATCTCATCTTTAAACGAAACTCCATCAATATCCAAAGTATTTAAAAAACGATTTTTTTGTGTTGGAGTTAGAAAAGAGACATAATGCTCAACAGGTCTAATCACTTCTAAGTCATCATCCTCTTCTTTAAGCAAAAATATTATTTTTTCACTCTGAATATGTGCTAGTTCTAACTCTGTAGGCTTCAAGTTTTTATGATGAAAGTCCCATTTGTTATCTTTTACTACACTTGTTTCATAAACATATCCACTTGACTTTAAGATACTTGAAACTGAACTATCCAAACCTTTTGAGTTCTGAGTGTAAAAATAAAATTCACTCCAACCATCAACTATTCGCATACCTATATATTTTGCTTTTTCTTCATGTTCTAAAGCAATAATCAAAGACTCTTTTGTCTCTAAAAACTCTTCATAAGCATCAGAACTATTATCTAAACCATCAAACTTTACAAAAACACTAAAAAGCCATAAATATTTTCTACTAAATGCATAAGCATCCATATCAACTTCTATTTTTACACTTACGCCATCTTCTACTCTTTGAAAATTTTCTCTCATATCTTTCCAATTTTTAGTTTATTATATCTAATTTATTACTCAGTTGTTAATTTTAATCCAAGATTAAATTCAGTCTCTATTAATTTATGATTTAATTTAGTTCTGAGCCTATAAAGAAGTGTTCTTAAAGAGCTATTGTTTACACTCTCCCCTTCCCATATCTTCTCTTCTATCGTTTTAAATTTTACTATTCTTCCATTTGCTTCTATTAACAATTTTAGTAAGCCCATCTCTTTTATAGTTAATTTCAGAGGTCTATTTTTGTAAAGTAATCTATCTTCTTCCATATCAAAAAGATAACCTTTTCCCATATCAAAATATTTTCTAACTACTTCTTCTTCTTTTGAGTCTCTATTTTTAAGCTTGTAAAAGGCTAACTTTAACATAGCTTTTAACTCATCATCTTTATGTGGCTTGACTAGATAACCTATCGGATTTGTGTCTATTGCCTTAGACATAGTATCTTCATCTTTATAAGCTGTTAGGTATATTATGGGAATATCTGTATGCAGACTCTCATAAAGCTCTATACCATTTATGGACTCACCCAAATTTATATCCATCAAGATAAGATTTACATCATAAGCTTCTAAAAATTTTCTTGCCATATGTGAGTTTGTTGCATACTCTACTACATTGTAGCCAAGTGCCTCTATAGAACTACTAAGCGACATAGCCAAAATACTCTCATCTTCTATTATTAGTATATTTAAGTTATTTGGAGTAGACATCGCTACCCTCCTTTTAATTTAATATTTCGTAGGTGCAAAATACCCCT
>JALTUB010000360.1 GCA_027047745.1 Sulfurimonas sp. | reverse complement strand
TTTACACATTCAGTAGAACAGTAGTATTTAGAACCACTTAAAATAGCTTCATCAAGCTCACAAAAAACGCCACAAGTTGGACACTCTATCATCTCATTTACCTCTTGAGTCTCTTCTTTTTTCTTCTGCTTTTTAGTTCTTGGAGTTTCTCTGATAGACTTCTGTTTAAAAAACATAATATAAACTATGTAAATCACAGTTCCAACAAGTAACAGTTTTAGTATCATAAATTTTCTCCAAGTAGTAAGTAGTGTCTGTTGTCTCTTTCTATAATCTTATGTTTCATTTTCTCATCTATGTTGTCATTAACTTCATCAAAGACTTTTTCACCTTTGTAAAATAGTAGTATAGACTCTTTATCACGAAAATTTTCACTTAGTTTTAAGAGCATTTTAGTATCAGTTACAGCACGAGAAGTGATGATGTCAAATACTTGACTTGGCATATCTTCAACTCTTTTTTTAACTACAGTTACATTGTCAAGTTTTAAGTCAGCTTTTATAAACTGTAAAAAACTTGCTCTTTTTGTTAAAGGTTCTACTAAAGTAACCTCTGTTTGTGGTAGTGCAAAAGCTAGTATCATCCCTGGAAACCCAGCACCTGTTCCTATGTCCATAAGTCTGTCTACTTTTGGTAAAAAACTAATAGGAAAGATGGCATCAGCGATGAAATCATCTAAAGTTTTCTCATCTTTAGCACCTGTCAGATTGTGGATTTTATTCCACTTGAACAAATGCTCTTTATATTTTTGTACTTTATGATAAAAGTCACTTGGTAAATCTAAATTCAATCCATCTCTTTTGTTATGAAAATAGTTTTTTCATGGCTGCAAAAAATATCTTAAATAGTCCATGATTTCCTACTAAATCATCTATAAAATCATCGTAGGTTACTTGATTTTCTTCTAAAAAGCCACGAAGATACCTTTCACTAGCTTGCATTCCACCCTCTTTTTCTATCTCAATGAGTTTCGCATAGATTGGTGTCATAACATCTATTGCTTTTTGTGGTGCTGCTTTTCTAAATGCAGTATGAGATAAAACTTCGTTTGTAATAGGATCTACTTTTGGTTCAAACTCTGTAATCACCCAGTAGTAACTTCCATCTTTTGCTAAGTTTTTTACAACCGCCATGATGTTTTCTGCCCTGTTTATTCTATCCCACATCATTTTAAAAACTATCTTTGGCATATCAGGGTGTCTGATTATACTGTGAGGCTGTCCTATAAGTTCAGATTCTGTGTATTTAACTATCTCAACAAAGTAGTCGTTTACATAAGTAATTATTCCCTTTGGATCTGTTTTTGAAACAATATATCTCTTCGGATTCAGTTTTATTTCGTGTTCTATCGGTTTAGGGTGTTTCATAATTTTCAACCTTAAAGTAAAATTTTTTATATTATATACTTTATTTTATTAAAATTATGTAATAATTACGAACAATTATATTTTTTATAAGGCTATAGCAATGAAAAAAGAAAAAGCTCTTGAGGCAATTGAAAAAGCAATAGAATCACATAAGGCTCAAATGGCTAAAATTGAAAGATTAGTTTATGCTCAAACAGTGGAAAATCCAACTGCAGTTTCAAAAGTACAATGTGATTTTGGAAAATGGCTATACAATAAAGAAAACCATGTACAGGAAATAATAGGTGACCTATTTTATGAAAGACTAGATACTCTACATGAAAAGTGGCATAAAGAGTATTTTAAAATTTTTAAAATATTCTTTCCAGATGATAAAAAAGGTTTTTTTTCTAAACTCATTGGTTCAAAACAAGTTGATACACTAGCACTTGATAAAGCAAGATTATATTACACTGAGATAGGAGAAACGACTCATGACCTTCTTGTAGTTTTATCTTCATCACAAAGAAGAATGTCTGCTTTAAGTGAATCGAAATTTAACTACTAAAAGGAAAATAATAATATGAAAAGAGAAGACATACTCCAAGAGATAGAAAATGCACTAAATGCTCACAATGACCAAGTAAATAAGATAGAAGAGCTTTTTAATGGATATTCAGTAGAAAACCCAACACCAAAAGATAAAAAAAAGTGTGATTTTGGATTATGGCTTTACAATCCTAACAACAAACTAAAAGAGTTGGTTGGAGAAGAGATGTATGAAAATGTTGAGAGATGTCACAATGAATGGCATACTGATTATCATGAGATTTATGAGGCATTTTACTCTAAACCCGAACAGAATTTTTTAGAAAAAGTATTTCGTATTCAAAAAGGGATGGATCCCGTTACTTTTCAAATGAGTAATTTTTATCATCGTGAGGTTATTGTTGCCTCATGTAAGCTTGGTTGTCATTTAGAAGAGTGCAAAAAACAGATTTTAGCCCTTGATGATAGTAAATTTAAATAAATTTATTTTTCTTTTAGCACTTTTAACAATTGTAAACTTACATGCACAAGCTAAATGTGGAAGTGGGCAGTTTATGCAAAAGAAAGAGTACAAAAAAGCTGTTTTTACTTATGTAAGTGTTATAAGTAGAAAAATAGCAAAACAGTTAGATGATAATATCGCTTCAGATAAAAAAGCTTCTCTTTATGTTTATATTGAACCAATAGTAAACTTGTATGAGCCAAAAAAAGCTTCCATAGCCACTAAAAAAATAGATGAAAACCTACTTCATGCGATGTTTATAAAAGGCTTTAAGCTAATATCTGTAAAATCTCCAAAAGCTAACTCTGAAATGATAGCTACATATATAAACTACAAAAGTGGTATGCTAATAAATGCAAGAATCATAGATAAAAAAACAAAAGAGATATATACATCTGCACAAATTTTTGTAACAAAAAAAGAGTTAAAAAGCATAAATAAGATATATGGTAAATATAGTTGGTTTTCTCAAAATTAGAGTAAATGTCCCATCTCGTCGCGTTTTACATTAAGATAATCTTCATTATATTTGTTTGAGTCTATAATAATAGGGACTCTTTGGACAATTTCTATGTCACTTATTGATTTTACTTTGTCTGGATTGTTAGTCAGTAATTTTATTTTTTTAATCCCAAAGTGGTGAAGTATAGTTGTGACTATCTCATAAGTTCGCTCATCAGCACGAAATCCTAGTTGATGATTTGCTTCTACTGTGTTTGCACCCTTGTCTTGCAGTGCGTAGGCATTTATCTTGTTTAAAAGACCGATATTTCTTCCCTCTTGTCTGAGGTAAATTACCATGCCGTTTGATTCTTGTGCAAGTTTTAGTGCAAATTCAAGTTGTTCACCACAATCACATTTCAAACTTCCTAGTGCATCACCTGTTAGACACTCTGAATGCACCCTTACTATAGGAACTGCATCAATATCTTCTTTGTAGATGACAAGATGTTCTTTTTGACCTTCTTTAAAGGCTTTTACTTTAAAATCACCAAACTTAGATGGTAAATTTGCAACTTGGGATATTGTTATATTCATTAATTTAATCTTTAAAAGGGTAAAATGTTTTCATAAAAACTATTATATCAAAAATGATAAAAGAAAAGGTTTAAAAATGTTTAAAAGATTTCGTAGAACTCGTCTAAACAAGCATCTTCGCTCATTAGTGAGAGAAACAAGCGTTAGCGTTGAAGATTTTATATATCCACTGTTTGTAAGAAGTGGTGAGGGTATAAAAACAGAAGTATCTTCTATGCCTGGTGTATTTCAGATGAGTATCGACGAGGCTATTAAAGAGTGTGGAGAGTTAAAAAAGCTCGGACTTTACTCTATCATCCTCTTTGGAATACCTGATGTAAAAGATTCTATAGGTTCAGATGCTTTGTGTGAGCATGGGATTATTGCAGAGGCGATTCGTTCTATCAAAAAAGTTCATCCAGATATGTTTGTAGTTACTGATCTGTGTTTTTGTGAATATACTGACCATGGACATTGTGGAATCATCGATGAGGTTCATGAAACTGTTGATAATGATGCTACTTTGGAAATCTCAGGACAACAGGCCATAGTTCATGCAAAGGCTGGTGCTGATATGATTGCACCATCTGGTATGATGGACGGAATCATAGAAGTTTTAAGAACTTCACTTGATAAAGCTGGATATGAAAACCTTCCTATCATGTCTTACTCAACAAAATTTGCTTCAGGATACTATGGTCCATTTCGTGATGTAGCAGAGTCAACTCCATCTTTTGGAGACCGTTCAACTTATCAGATGGATCCTGCAAATCGTCGTGAGGCTATAGCAGAATCAGTTAGTGATGAGTTACAAGGGGCGGATATTTTGATGGTTAAACCAGCTTTGGCATATCTTGACTTAGTTCGTGAGATAAAAGATGCAACAAGTTTACCTATGGCAGTTTATAATGTAAGTGGAGAGTATGCTATGCTTAAATTTGCTGGAAAAAATGATTTGATTGATTATGATAGAGTGGTTATGGAGACTATGATCTCATTTAAGCGTGCTGGAGCAGATATTATCATCTCTTATCACGCTAAAGAAGTAGCTAAAATGCTACAAAAAAGTTAAGAGTAGGAAAAAGAGATGAGGCATTTTTTAACACTAAAAGATTTTAGCAAAGAAGAGATTTTAGAGATTGTAGATATTGGTTTGAAAATCAAAAAAGATTTAAAAGCAGGTATTTACAACAAAGAACTAGAAAACCAGACTCTAGCCATGATATTTGAAAAGAGTTCAACAAGAACAAGAGTTAGTTTTGAGACAGGTATGTATCAACTTGGAGGTCATGCACTTTTTCTCTCAAACCGTGATATTCATCTCGGTCGTGGTGAACCTGTAAAAGATACAGCTAGAGTAATATCTAGTATGTGCGACATGGTTATGATAAGAACTTTTGCACATAGTATGATAGAAGAGTTTGCATCTTTTTCAAAAGTTCCTGTTATCAATGGTCTTACAGACTCTTATCATCCTGTACAACTTTTGGCTGACTATATGACTATGATTGAGTATGGTGTAGATGAAAATGCAGTAGTTGCTTATGTAGGTGATGGAAACAATATGACTCACTCATGGTTGATGTTAGCTGCTAAGATGGGCTTTGAACTTCGTATCGCAACACCAAAGGGTTATGAAGTTGATTCTACTGTTTTAGAAGAAGCCATTAAATTTTCTCGTGAGAGTGGAGCAGTTATATCTGTTATGAATGACCCAAAAGAGGCAGTTCATGGTGCAACTATCGTAACAACAGATACTTGGGCTTCAATGGGGCAAGAGGATGAAAAAGAGCAACGCATAAAAGATTTTAAAGGCTTTATGGTTGATGATTTGATGATGTGTTTAGCAAAAAAAGATGCTAAGTTCTTACACTGTCTTCCTGCTTACAGAGAGCAAGAAGTGAGTGAATCAGTTTTAGAAGGACATGCTAAAATTGTTTTTAATGAAGCTGAAAACAGACTTCATGCTCAAAAAGGCTTGATGGTGTGGCTTGATAGACAAAGAGGGTAAAAAATGCTATAATTGTCAATATGTTGACAAAAGGAGGTATGATGCAAGCTGTTTTATATTCACAAGCAAGAAATAATTTACGAGAGATTATTAATAAAGTGTGTGATAATGTTGAAGAGTTTATTATTACAACTAAAGAAAAGCAGTCAGTGGTTTTAATATCGCAAGAAGAGTATAACTCTATGAAAGAGACACTCTATTTACTCTCTTCTAAAAATAATAGAGATAGACTTCTTAATGCAGTTGAGGAGATAGAAAGTAGTTCATTTTTAAGAAAAGAAGTTGTGTTGTGATACTTGGGTTCTCCTCAAAAGCTTGGGAAGATTATTTGTATTGGCAAGATAATGATAAACAAGTTTTAAAAAGAATTAATTTACTCATCAAAGATATAAAAAGAAATCCTTACGATAAAGAGGGGCTAGGAAAACCTGAAAAACTCAAAGAGAATTTTAGAAGTTACTACTCTCGACGCATTACATCAGAGCATCGACTTGTCTATAAAATAGTCGATGATTTACTGGTAATAGCACAATGTAGGTTTCATTATTAGTATCTAATCCCCGTTGCCATACGGATTTTTTCTATCATCGGGCTAGCTATATCCTTAGCTTTTTTAGCACCTGCGTTTAATATATCTCTTACTTCATCTTGATGAGAGATATAATATTCTCTTTTTTCTCTGTATTCTCTAAAATATTCCCACATTACTTCAGCTAGATAGACTTTAAAGTGACCATGTCCCTCTCCACCTGCTCTGTATCTGTTTTGAAGTGATACTAAGTTTTCACCTTCTAAGAAAAGTTTTGCCATGTTGTAAACATTACAGTTTTCATACTCTTTAGGCTCTTCTAGTGCTACTTGTTCTGTGACTATTTTTTTGATAGTTTTGAGCTGTTTTTTCTCTTCGCCAAATATATTTACAGTGTTCTTATAGCTTTTTGACATCTTCTGCCCATCTATCCCTGGAACTGTTGCGACACTCTCTTCTACTTTAAACTCAGGAAGTTTAAATATCTCTCCATACTCGTTGTTAAATTTTATGGCAATATCACGAGCAATTTCAACATGTTGAATCTGGTCTTTTCCTACTGGAATAATATCTGGCGAATAAAGAAGAATATCAGCTGCCATTAAAACAGGATAAGAAAATAGTGAGTGATTTGCAGAGATGCCTTTTGCTGTTTTATCTTTATAACTATGAGCTCTCTCAAGTAGTCCCATAGGAGTAAATGCAGATAAAACCCAGTAAAGTTCTAGTACCTCTTTAACATCAGATTGAACCCAAAATGTTGATTTTTCAGGGTCTATTCCAAGACTTAAAAAGTCCGTTGCAGTTGCCATAGTTAGTTTAGCTAAGGCTTCGCCACCATTTCCACTGCTCATAGCATGATAGTTTGCTATAAATGCAAAGGTGTCACTTGTTTTTTGAGCATCAACCATCTGCTTTATAGAACCAAAATAGTTTCCAATATGTAAATCCCCTGATGGTTGGATACCTGTTAATACTCTCATAGTTGTTTTTTCCTAAATTTTTTAATCGTATTATACCAATCTCAGCTTTATTTTGTTATTATTTACGTAGACAAATAGGAGTTAATAAAACTCTTAATAAAGGATTAGTCATGAACTTACAAATTCGTTCAAAAGATGTAACGCTAACAAGTGCAACAAAAGAACATATAGGTGTTGCTGTTGAAGCTTTTAGAAAATACTCACTTGATATTACAGCTATTAACTGTAGTGTAGGTGCTGAGAAAAAAGGTGTTACAGTGGAGTTTGATATTCATATTGCACATGCACAACCAGTTGTTATCTCTCAAACAGATGACTCTTTGGACGCGGCAATAGACTTGGCGATAGATAGAGCTACAAAAGCACTTCGTCGTTTTCATGATAAAGTTGTTTCACACAAAACAAGTTCTGTAAAAGACTTAGAAACACTTGACGCTTAAGGTTTAAGATTGAGAAAAATATTATTATTGTTACTTGTTGTATCTGCTATATTTGCAAATGATACGACAAATAAATATAGTTTACGAGCAGCTTATGGTAAATCAACTTCGAGTGATTTAGGAAGTGTTATATCAGGACAGATAGATGGCGATACTGCAAAACTGAATGTTTACAATATTGATGGAGGTTATCTTTTAGCATCTGATATTTTTGATTTGCCGATAGATATTTATGCAAAAATGGGACTCTCTTACTATGATGAGGGTAGCAGTGCAAATGCTTATGGTCTGGATACATACATCAAAGCTTACTACAATCTTGACTTTTTAAAAAATAGAGTCCGTTTTGGATTTGGTGAAGGTGTTTCATATACTACAAAAACATTAAGAACTGAGGAATATTCTGCTAAACTAAATAATGATAATACATCAAAATTTCTTAACTATTTAGATATAAGTTTAGATTTTGATATGGGAAAACTTGTTCGTTATAAGCCTTTAAATGAAACTTATGTGGGATTTTTAATCAAGCATCGTTCAGGTATTTTTGGAACAATAAACAATGTAAAACATGGTGGTTCAAACTACAATAGTATTTATATAGAAAGAAAATTTTAAGGACTTATTTATGTACAGTTGGGTTTTATGGTTTCATGTTGTTTCATTTATATCGTGGTTTGCAGTTCTCTTTTATCTGCCAAGACTTTTCGTTTATCATGCTGAAAACATAGACAACAAGGGCTTTGTAGAAGTTGCAAAGATTCAAGAGTATAAACTTTTAAAGTATATCGGTGTTCCTTCCATGTGGGCGACTATCATCAGTGGAGGGTTTATGATTTATCTCTCTATCGCTGCAGATGCAAACCTTTTTAAAACAGGTGGTTGGCTTCATGCTAAACTTCTGTTTGTTCTTATCTTAGTAGTTTATTTTTTCTCTTTAGAAAAATTTAGAAAAGATTTTGAAGCTGACAGATGTACAAAAAGTGGTAAATTTTTTAGAATGTATAATGAAGTTCCAACTATCTTAATGTTACTGATAGTTGGTATGGTAGTTCTTAGACCTTTTTAGAGCTATTATTTCTCTCCACGCTTCTTTGCTTTAAAAAGCAGAGGCGTACCTGTAAAGTTAAATGCTTCTCTCATCTTATTTGCCAAATATCTTCTATATGTAAAATGCAGTCCACTTGGTTTATTCATGATGATAGCTATCTTTGGTGGGCGTGTTTCATACTGTGTTGCATAGTATATTCGGATAACTTGCCCACTTACACTAGGTAGAGTATGTCTTCGTAAAGCTTTTTCTATAACTTCATTTACTCTGGAAGTTGGAATGCGTTGAGAGTAGTTTTCATTTATCTCTAAAATCATATCATGAAGCTTATCAACTCGTAGATGTGTTTGAGCAGAGAGTGTAATAATAGGTGCATAAGCTAAAAACTTAAATCTATCACGAACTTCTGTAATGATTTTATCATGCTCTTCTCTCTTGGAAATATCCCATTTGTTTAAAACTATGATTGAAGAGAGTCTATTGCTATCCACAAGTCCTGCTATCTTCTCATCAAGGTCTAAAAATGGCTCACTAGCGTCTAAAACAATAAGTGCCATATTTGCATTTTCAAGCATCTCTTTAGTTCTCATGAGAGCATATTTTTCTATGCCAAGTATCTTGCCACGGCGTCTAAGACCTGCAGTATCGACAAAAGTAAGCTGTTTATCGTTATATACTACTGTTTCATCAATAGGGTCTATAGTAGTCCCAGCCACGCTACTAACAACAGAACGCTCTTCACCTAAAAGGGCATTTAAAAGTGAACTTTTTCCAACATTGGTACGACCAATGATAGCGATTTTGATATGGTTTATATCTTCTTCATCAAACTCTTTGATACGGTCGTTGTTCCCAAAGATAGTATCATCTTCAACAACACCATCCATCTCATCTTCATCCCAGTAAGTAAAGCCATCTTCATCTTCTTGGTGAGTATTTGAAAAGAACTCTTCATCATCTAAGATTTCTGGCTCAGTTACTAAAATATCTTGTTCTTCATCTTCTTCTTTTATGATGTCACTATCTGGTATCTTTGAAGCTACCCACTCTAAAAGTTCAACTGTATTTCTGTTATGTGCAACCGATATACCAAAGATAGCATCTGTTCCGAACTCATAATAGTCCCAAAGCTTCTCTTTCATCTTATCGTTATCTATTTTATTGACAACAAGAGCCATATCTTTACCCATGGCTTGAAGTTGATAAAAAAGTTTCTTATCCTCTTCTTCAGGTAAGCCTTTTCCATCAACCATGTATAAAATAATGTCTGCAGCATAAGCTGCTTTAAGTGACATCTCTTTTATCTTGTCAAAAAGCTCACACCCTTTGTCAAGTCCACCAGTATCTAGTAGTTGTGCTTCTTTGTTTAGTATAACAGTAGTTTTTCTTTTTACATCTCTTGTTGTTCCAGCTTGTTCTGATGTTATAGCATCGCGTTTTTTGATTAGACGATTAAAAAGAGAGCTTTTTCCAACATTTGGACGACCGATAATGGCGATTTTTTTCATATGATAACCTAGATATTTTTTTAAGTATGTAATTATATCTAAATTAAGAGAGGAGGGTAGGTTTCCAACTTATTTAGTTGGAAACTCTTTATCAAGACTTTCTAAAGCTTGTTTTGATTGAAACTGTTGCCATAGTGCTTCATCATTTTTAGAGCTATTTTTAACTGCTGATTTTACTTTCTTATTGACTACATTTTTTGGAACTGTTACTAGCATGTATATAGCACCAGATGGAGCTTCCCAATAATCAACTGCTTTTGAACCTCTTAAGTCCATCTTTGCAACTTGTTTTGTGACAGAAGTGGTTACCTTGTCGATTGTCTCATTAGAACCGTTTCCTGTTGCTCTTGTAAAACCTTCCATCTTATCTTTTACTTGAGTGTGAATCTGCTGTGTTAAATCAGAACGACCGTTCATAAGAGCTACTTTTCTCATATGTGCAATCCCTGCAGCACTTTTTTCAGCGATTCCGACACCCGCATAAAAGCCATCAACTTCAGGGATACACGCCCACATAGGAGCCTTTACGCTTTCAATATGACATCCACTAATCTCAGTAGCTTTTTTTGGAGCTTCTGGTTTTTTATCTGAACAGCCAGATATGCTAAATGCAACTAAACTTGATATAGCAAACAATAAGATTCTTTTTTTCATGATGACTTCCTTTAGTTTATTATACACTTAAATTTTAAATAAACAAATTGTATTATAATTGCATTTATGAAATATTACGCATATGAAGATTTTAAAAATGATACAAAAAGTTTAATCAACATAGTTAAAGATTTCCAAGCAGATGCCATAGTTGGTGTTGCTCGTGGTGGTTTGACACTTGCTCACTCAGTTGCTGAAGGGCTTGACATAAGAGAGGTGCAAACACTCAGAACAGAGTTATATGATGGCTCATGCAAAAGGGATGAACTTAGTGTTTTTGATAGCTGTTCTTTTAGTAGTGTTAAAAAAGTTTTAGTCTTAGATGATATAGCTGATAGTGGGGATACTCTTTTGGCAGTTATGAAATATTTGCAAGATAAGTATAGTGATGTAGAGTTTCGCTCGGCTACTCTTTTTTATAAAAAAACATCAGTCTATGAGCCTCACTTTTGGATAAATGAGGCAGATGATTGGATAGACTTTTTTTGGGAGAGAGATTTTAAGTAAGGCTCTTGGTTATTTTCTCTGTGAATTT
>JALTUB010000359.1 GCA_027047745.1 Sulfurimonas sp. | reverse complement strand
ATTAAGCTCTATATCCTAAAACATATTCTAGTTCATATATATTGTTGATGATATATTCAAAATCTTCATAGTTCTGTGCATCTGAAACGATTAGAAGTTCATCTCCTACTTGAAGGTTCATGTGAGAATCTGGCATCAAATACACCTCTTCACCTCTCTTTAAAAGAAGAAATACAATATTTAAAAGATTTTTTCTATCTTCCCGAGAGCGTCTTAGACTTGCCAATGTGATATTTTTACCTGCGTTTAACTCTATATTTAAAGCGTATGCATTTTCATCATCTAATTTTGTTTCAAAATACATAGGGTTCATACCAGTTACATTATTTAACATATTTACAATAACCTCACCCCACTCTTCATCTTTTTTTCTAGATTCTGTAATAAACAGATCAGCTAAAGGTCTTGAGATGTATTTGTAAGTAACATCAGCTAAAATTTGTTCAACAACATATATCTTATTTACCTTTGCAGCTTTAAAAATATTTAGATCATCAAGTGAGTTTTCTCTTGCAATAGTAAAAATATCAGGATTTAATTGTTTAGCAGTATTTAGTATAGTTAGATTTAAAAGGTCATCTTTTGTAGCGGCAATAATACAATCACTTGATTTTATATCTAAATCTATAAGTGATTGTATATCCTCATCATCTCCAAAGATAGTTGTGTTTTTTCTACTCAAATACTCTTGTGTATCTATCTCTTGTTTTACATACTCAACGCCTGCTTTTTTTAAACCATCGATAATAGCATGTCCCATACGACCATATCCATAAACAATATAACGACCTTTTGGAAATCTGTCTCTTTTTTTAAGTTTAAGTATATGCCCATACATCCACATCTCTAAAAGCCAAATATGCGGTGCAGTGATACCATAAAAGATTCTTTTAGAGATAATATCAAATGGATTTTTAACATGATCTAAGCCCATATTTTCAAAGTGTTTTACTTGTTGTGGGGAAGCAGCTTTGACTATAACATCAAGCTTTTTATTTAAAATTTTACAGATAGTTGCTATTTGAGAGTTTATCATATCGTTTTCAAAAAGAGATATAACTCCTGCACAGTTTTTATGATGGATACCTGCAATCTTTAACATCTCTTGATTTGTAGCATCTCCTATAAAAGCAGGAACATTTGGATAAAAATTTTCTACAATAAGCTCATCAATTCTTTTTTCATTTTTTTCTAAAACCACAACTCTATAATTTTGTCCATTTATCCTATCAATTATGCTTTTTGTAATGCTGTTGTAACCCAGTATAATATAAAAAGGGTCATAAAGTCTTTTAACTTGTCTTCTAAAAGCATTTCTACGAAGTGCCTTTTTTAGTGCTTCATCCTGCATAAGTGATACAGTAGCCCCAATCCCATAAAACCAACCAATAACAGTAAAATATATGGCAAAACTAACCCATATTCTTTGTGAATAATCAAAACTATACGGTGCTTCACCAAATCCAATAGTGCTTGCCATATATGTTACAAAATAAAAAGCATCAAAAAAAGTCATATGATATGGGTTGCCATTGTTGTCCACACCAGGAATTAGCACTAAGCCTATTATTGAAACAGCAAAAGTAACAATCAAAATCAAAAATGGTGTTCTAAGTCGCCTTAGTATAATCCATATTATTTGTTCATTCATAGTTAATTTATATTATCTTTTAGATTTCAAAGTATCGCCGATAAAAAGTATAACAGATACAATGTTAGCAATCAAAGCTCCACCTGAGAGTGAAATAATAGCTACAACTGCTTCCATACCAAAATCACTCATAACATACTCAGCAAATGCCCATACAGTAGCTGAAGCTATTAGTTGAATATCAGCAACTATACTTGTTGCAAGTAAAACAGAACCTAGTTGTGTTCTATCTCCAAGTTTTAAAACTGTTGCGATGAGGTTTATAACTATAGACGCAAATAGTTCAAAGGCACTATGTTCTATAAGTATAGTTGGGTCACCATAAAAAAAGCCAAAGTTAACTGTCATGGCTAAAAGAATAAAAGAGCCTGATATAATCTTATGTAAATTCATATATTTTTCTCCAAATAAATATTTCAAATTGTACTCTTTTTTTGCTATATATTCATATATTTTCTGTATAATAATCGTAAACTTGCGTAAAAAGAGGTCATCATGATATATCCTTATGAAGGTATAAAAAACTTTACTCTACCAGCACTACTTGACCGTTCTATTGACCTTTATGCTAACAATGATGCTTTTAGCAAGGTTTCTCAAAAGGCTATGACTTATAAAGATTTTAATGAAAAAGTTAAAGCAATGGTACAAACACTTCAAAACAATGGAATAAAAAGGGGAGATAAAGTTATTCTTCTCTCTGAAAATATGCCAAACTGGGGTGTTGCTTACTTTAGTGTAACTTACTTTGGGGCTGTAGTAGTCCCTGTACTTCCAGACTTTCATGTTGAGGATGTTCACCATATCATAAGACATTCAGAAGCTAAGGCAGTATTTGTATCAGATAAGCATAAATCAACTATTGAAGATTTTGATACTCATGATTTTAAATGCACTATAAAAGTTGATGATTTGAGTTTAATAGATGAACTCTCAAACAAGAGTTATAGTGCTAAGATTGTAGATAAAATAACACCTTTTAAAAACGAAGAAGTAAAAGAAGATGATATGGCAGCACTTATTTATACATCTGGAACTACAGGTCATTCAAAAGGTGTAATGCTATCTCACAAAAACCTTGTAACAAATACTATGAGTGCATATAAAAATATTAATATTAAAGAATATGATGTATTTTTATCTATACTACCTCTTGCTCACACTCTTGAGTGTACTGTTGGACTTCTAGTTCCTATTTTACATGGTTCTAGTGTTGTGTATATAGATAAAGTACCAACACCGAGTGTACTTTTAAAAGCATTTTCTATTGTAAAACCAACGATGATGTTAAGTGTCCCTCTTATCATAGAAAAGATATATAAAAGTAAAGTTTTACCTAAGTTCACAAGCTCATTTATCATGAGGTCTATATATTCTATATCATTTTTTAGAAAATTACTAAATAGGATAGCAGGTAAAAAACTTCTTGAAACTTTTGGTGGAAAACTGCGTTTTTTTGGTATTGGTGGAGCAGGTATCTCTCCTTTTGTAGAGCAATTTCTTATAGATGCTAAATTTCCTTATATCATAGGTTATGGACTAACCGAAACTTCACCACTAATCGCTGGTTCAAGACTAGGTGAAACCATAAAGATAAGTTCTACTGGTTTAGCTATGGTTGGTGTTGAGATAAAAATTCGTGATAAAGACAAAGAGAGTGGCGAGGGTGAAATAATAGTTAAGTCTCCAAGTGTCATGATGGGCTACTATAAAGATGAAAAACAAACTGCTGAGGTTATGGATGATGGTTGGTTTTTTACAGGTGATTTGGGTTATATAGATGAAGATGGATATTTATTTATAAGTGGTAGAAGTAAAAATGTAATCATTGGAAGTGGTGGCGAAAATATTTATCCAGAGCAGATAGAAGCTAGGATAAATCAAAATGAGCTTGTTTTAGACTCTCTTGTCATGCAAAGAGATGATGACAAACTTATTGCAAAGATTCACTTAGACTATGCAATAATAGATAAGATGTTCAAAGGTGACTATAAAACTGATGAAGAGATTCGTAACGATATAAGCAGTTTACTTGAAAATATGAGAGTAGAAGTAAACTCAAAAATTTCATCTTTTTCAAGAATGGTAAAATTTGTTGAACAGATAGAACCTTTTGTTAAAACTCCGACTAAAAAGATTAAGAGGTATCTATATACTGCTTAATCTCATCGCTATTTTATCTTAGCAATAGTATCGCCAAACTTAACACTCTCTCCAGTTTTTACTTCCACTTCAAGCATATCTTTCTCAGCTAAAATCACGATGGTTGAACCCATCTCAAAACAACCAAAATCAGAACCTTTATCTAAATAAAGGTCTTTAAACTCATAAACTTGAGGTGAAGTCGCTACTGCATTCGTTTGTATTTTAGGTTCAAAAGATACCTTCATGACACCTACATTTAAAGCACTTACTAGCACCATGTAAAACCTTTTTCCTTCTGTTGTTTCGCACAATATAACAACTCTTTCATTTTCTATAAAAAGGTTAAGTCGTTTTTTTAAGGATGGTACATTAACAGGATAAAACTTACCTGGAATATGTACTGCTTTAATGACTTTTAGATTTGTAGGGATATGGTAACGATGATAATCTTTTGGAGATAGATAAAAGTTTATAAAACTACCATCATAAACTATATTTTTTTCTTCTTGGCTAAAACTATCACCCAAAAGCTCATCACTTTTATATCTCATGCCTTTTATCTGAAGAGCATAGTCATCTTTTAAATTTCCACAATCTGATATATAAGAGTCACACGGAGAGATAAAATCATCAGCTTCCAAAGAGAAACTTCTACCCTCTCTTAACTTTCTTGTAAAAAGTGCATTTAAAGATTTATATCCGCTTGGATGATGAAAGTCACTCATATCTAAGCCCATCAAAGATACATACGATTGGTTTACTATGTTTTGAAACCATGATGGAAACTCTTTTGAAGCAAACTTACCAAAGTTTTGTGAGATAAGTGATGTTATATGTCTTTTTTCCAATTTTATATCCTTAGTTTATCTTTCTTTTTGCAATTTCTTCTATAAGCACTGTTGCATACGACCCTTTAGGCAGAGTAAAGTTTATCTCATATTGTGCTTCAACTTGGTTAAATCTACCTTCTATATCTGTTGGATAGACCCAAGCAAATCTTCTTGCTCCATCTGCGTTTATAGTGTCATCAAAATCTTTTTCAATCTCACCAGCAAGACCAGAAGCAACTTTTACCTTTTTACCACAAAGCAAACCTGTAACACTTATCTCTCTTGCATTAAAACGCTCAAAATCATTCTCATCTTCTTCAAAATCAAAAAGTTTTCCATTTGGGTAGTGTTCCATAACATCTCCACTCATGAGCTTAAATGGATGTTTTTGTGCTTTCATTTTTTTTACTTCATCATTTGGCATATTTAAAAGTGTTTCTATCTCTTTAGCTTCAAAACTACTAACAAGAGAGTTAATCTCAAGTCGTCTGCTTAACCACAAATTAAAAAGATGACTCTGGTAAGCATTTATAAGTAACTTTTTTACTCTTGGATTTCTTTCTCTTGCTTCACCTTTAGCAAGTTTTTCTCCTAATATATGGTTATTCCCATCATTGCCAAATCTTTGATACCCAAAAAAGTTTGGCATACCTGCTAAAGATATTTTTTTTAGAGCTTCATCTATCTTTATTGCTGAAGTTGGATTTACTTTTTTTAGCTTGATATAAAAACGATTACCTTTTAAGTGACCTATTCTTAGTTTATTATTATGATAAGTTTTTGAGATTATCTTGATTCCATCAAAGTTAAAATTTTCTAAAGCTTCTTCATGCTGTTTGTGAATAGAAATATATTGCTTAGTCATAGCATGTTTATCTTTTAAACCTGCGTAACCAATATCTCTATTTTTTATACCTAAATATCTTGCAAACTGACCTATCATCTCATTTGTAGAGAGGTTTTTCTTTCTTACCAATAAAATAAGATGTTCGCCCTCCCCTGAAAATTCATAAAGAGGTATCTCTTCAACAACAAAATCACGAGGTGATTGTTTATAATGAAATTCTATACTTGAGTGTGCGAGTGAGTAAAATCTATCCATATCTATTATATCCCTTAAAAATGATGTGCTTTACATCTATTTATATATTTTTTTCTTGATGCAGATGCAAAAACAGTTAGCCTTGTTCGGCTTTGTTTTGCTCTACGAAACATAGCTTTCTTGTCTTTTGGAGAAAAAGCAACTAACATCTCATACTCTTCACCACTGCATCCAACAGATTTTGGTATTTTTTTATAAAATCTAAAACCAATCTTGTTTATAGATGACATTTTACCCAAATCGCTAAACAATCCATCTGAAATATCCATACCTGCTTTTAAATGTCTGAAAGTTTTGTTTACAAACTTCTCTCTTAAATTTATATTTACAAACTTTGATTTTTTATGTAGTTTACCTAAACCAAGAAGCTTTTTAAGGTCTTTAAGTGAACTACCCAAATGACCAGTATAAGCCAATAAGTCTCTGCTATTTATCCCTTTTCTAAGTAGTGGTTTAGTTGTTTTTGAAATTATGGTGATAGTTATATCTAACTTAGTATTACTTATGGTGTCGCCACCAATTATTTTTATATTGTATTTTTGTGCAGTATCTTTAAAACCAGCTGCTAACTCTTGCATGTTTTTCTTAGTCATATTTTTTGGCATTGCAACACTTAAAAGAGCATATTTTGGTTTTGCATTCATAGCAATAGCATCAGATATATTGATAAGCATTGCTTTTTGTGCTATTTGATAATAGTTCATCCACTCTGTTTTAAAGTGAATATTTTGGAAAAAAGCATCTTTAGAGTAAACAAAACCATCTATAAATGCTCCATCATCACCTATATATCTGTTCTTAAATTGTGATATAAAATAATCTTCTAAGTTCAATTCATCTTCTTTTAAGTTCTTATTAATATTTCTAGCTATAAAATAGTGTCGTAAGTATACCATTTTAGGATTTACATGAAACATTCTATCAAAAAAATATTTCAAAATATAAATGTTTACATGCTATTTGCGTAAGCACCAAGTAAACCCCATCTAGCAAAGTAAACAGAATTAATATTAAAGCAATTTAAAACCTATACTTAGGACTATTTAGCTATAATTATACATGAAAAAAGAGAGGTAATAAAAGTAATCATCCTGAATCACTTCCTCGTGTAAGAGTAAAGCATGATATAAGTGATGAAGAAAAAGTATGCTCTTGTGGTTGTGGCTTAAAAAGAATCAAGGAAATTCATTCAGAGCAATATGATATTGTTCCTGCAATATTTCAAGTGATAGATAATGTGAGATTTACCTATGTATGTTCTTGTAACTGTGGATCTAAACCTATAACATCACCACTTACACCTCAAGTATTAACAAAGACACAAGTGACTCCATCATTCTTAGCTACAATAGCTGTAGAGAAGTTTGAAGACTCTATGCCCCTTGATAGACAAGTGAAGAAATATACTAATAAATGTTAAATATATTGTTTAAAAAAAAGCAACTCTCATGATAGAGAATTGCTTCAAAGAAGATACTTATTAAGCCATTGCTTCTTTTGCGTATTTTTCACCAAGATCATAAGCTTTTTTATTTGCTTCATGAACTTTTGGTGGTACTTTTGAAAGCATAGTGTCAATCAATGATTGTCTAGGAAGAACGCCTGTCATTGTATTTGTTATCGCTAAAGCAACAACAGACTGAGTAATAACATTTCCAACCTCTTCTTTTGCTATTGTAATAATAGGAATCTCATGGATAACCCATTTTTTTCTATCTTCATCAGTTGGATGTACAAGGTTTGGATCAACAACAATTGTTCCACCCTCTTTTACACCACTCTTAAATTGATTATAAGATACATTTGCAACAGAAAGCATAAAGTCAATCTCACCCTCATTTGCATATGGATAACGAATAGTTCCATCATCGAGAGTGATGTCAACAACTGTAGCACCACCACGAACTTGAGAAGTGTATGTTGCAGTTTTTAAACCTTCACCACCATCTTTGATTTTACAAGCAGCCATAATTTCACCAGCAAGCAAAACACCCTGCCCACCTACACCAGTAAATCTTAAAGTATTTCTCATATTAGGCTTCCTTATATTTTTTTCGTGAAATCATCTTGTGTGATTTTTGCACGTTTACCTTGAGCAGCTTTTTGAATCTCTGCATACATATCACAATACTCTTCTTGCTCAACATGTTTTAAAACACCAGTTGGGTATATATTAAGTTGTTCTTCTTCTGGAAGAGCTTCCCATTTTTTAAGTGGTGTTGTAATACTATCAATCCAGTCAAGATTTTCCATAGCATTAGCCATTTTATTTTTACGACCAAGATTAATATGGCAGTTTGACATAATATCCATAAAAGAGAAACCTTTATGTTGAAAACCTTTTAGTAAAACTTTTTCAAGTTTCTTTGGATCAAGCATAGACTCACGAGCAACAAAAGATGCACCAGCACCAATAGCTAAATCACAAGCGTTAAATGTTGGGTCAATGTTACCATTTTTCTGAGAAACTGTCCACATACCACGAGGAGTAGTTGGAGATGTTTGAGAATTTGTAAGACCATAAATAAAGTTATTGATAAGAATAAAGTTTAGGTCAATATTACGACGGCAACCATGAATAGTATGATTTCCACCGATAGCAAGACCATCACCATCTCCAGCAACAACAACAACATTAATCTGTGGATTTGCTAACTTAATACCAGTAGCATATGCAACAGTACGGCCATGTGTAGTGTGAACTGTGTTACAATCTATATAAGAAGAAAATCTTCCGGAACATCCGATTCCTGAAACAACACAAACTTCTTTGTCCAAATCCCAACCCATCTTTTCCATAGCACGGATAGTAGCTTTTAATATAACACCATCACCACAACCCCAACACCATAGTGTTGGCATTTTTTCTACGCGTAAATATTTATCATAATTAAATGCCATTACATCATCTCCTTAACTTTTGCTACCATTTCAGCAGGTGCGATTGGACGACCATTTGCTTTTAATAGTGTAGTAAAATCATCTCTTTTGATAATTCTTTCAATCTCTTTTGAATATTGACCCATATTTAACTCTGTTACAAAGATTTTATCTTCAAATCTTTTACCAATTTCAGCTATCTTTTTAGCTGGAGATGGCCATAATATAATTGGTCTAAACATACCAGCTTTGATGCCTTCTGCACGAAGTTTTTCAACAGCCTCATAAGCACCAAGCCCAATAGAACCGTAAGCGATAAGACATACTTCAGCATCTTCCATTCTGTACTCTTCATAATCTGGAAGATCATCTAAACCATCATTTTCAGCTGCAACACTGTTTATCTTTCCAACAAGTCTTTCAATATTAAACTCACATTGCTCAGCATCTTCAGTTGGAAAACCAGTTTCACCGTGGTGAAGACCAGTTACATGATGTTTATAACCTTGAAACATTGGGTTAATAACAGCTGGTTTGTTCATAGGAACATCATAAGGTTTATAATCTTCTTGAGAACCTTCAAATCTCTCACGAGTTACATTTTGAGCTTGAATCTCTTCCAAATCAGGAAGCATAGCTTTTCCATGCATATGACCAATTGTTTCATCTAAAAGCATGAATACTGGTGTCATATATTTTTCAGCTAAATTAAATGCTCTAACACTTTGTGTATAACACTCAGTTAAAGAACCTGCACAGATAGTAATAGAAGCATAATCACCATGTGTTGGATATTGTGCTTGACCTATATCTGCTTGAGAAACACGAGTTGGAAGACCAGTTGATGGACCACCACGCATTACATTAAAGATAACCAAAGGAGTTTCAGCAATAAAACCAAGACCAATTTGCTCAGCTTTGAGTGAGATACCAGGACCTGATGTAGCTGTAAAAGACTTTACACCTGTAATTGATGCACCAAGTGCTGCTGAAATACCAGCTATCTCATCTTCCATCTGAATTGCTGCACCACCTACTTTAGGTAATAAATCAGATGAGACATGCATAATCTCAGATGATGGAGTAATCGGATATCCACCAAAAAATTTAGCACCAGCATCAATAGCAGCGATTGCTGCCAATTCATTACCAGTTGAAATTACTTCTCTTGCCATTATTTAACTCCTTGTTCACTAAGTGACATATAATTGTTTGCAACAATTGCTTCTTGACGAGATTTTGATTCATCAGTAAGTTTTGCAAAACTTAATCCTGCAGCTTTCAACTCTTTTCTATCAGCTACATAAATAGCAAAGTCAGGACAAGTAAGTTCACACTCATTACACCCAATACATGCTTCAGGGTGATCAATTGAAATCATTGCTCCAAGTGTCGAATGTTTCTCATATTTCATACCAAGTACACCAGATGGACACACAGATACACAAATATCACATGCTTTACAGTTATCTGTATTGACCCATACAGGTTGATTACCAGGATTTTCAGTTTTAAAAGTTCCCATTTATTCTCCTATTATTATAATACAAATTAGATTCGTATATTACTATTAGTTTATAAATAATATCTAAGTTTTTATAAGTTTTTAATAAAATGTGCTACTAACGTACCATAAACATAACAAATGTTACATTTACGACTCTCACACAAGATATTATTACTTAGATAAGACTTCAGCTATAGCTTTTCCAATCTCAGCTGGTGAAACAACGACTTTTACACCTGCTGCTTCAAGAGCTGCCATTTTTTCGGCTGCAGTTCCAGCAGTTCCAGAAACAATAGCACCAGCATGACCCATAGTTTTACCCTTTGGTGCAGTTTGACCTGCGATAAATGCAACAACTGGTTTAGTGATTTGTTCTTTAATCAGTTTTGCAGCTTGAATCTCAAGGTCACCACCGATTTCACCAATCATAACAATTGCTTCAGTCTCTGGATCTGCTTCAAACATTGGTAAAATTTGTTTATATGAAAGACCGATTATCGGATCTCCACCAATACCAACAGCAGTAGTAATACCATAACCCTCTTTTACAACTTGGTTTGCACCCTCATAAGTTAAAGTTCCAGATTTAGATATAAGTCCGACATTACCTTTTTTGAAAATCATACCAGGCATAATACCTATCTTACACTCTTCTGCCGTAATAATACCAGGACAGTTTGGTCCAATAGTTTTCATATCGTGTTTAGTTGCATACGCTTTAGCCATTTGCATATCTTTGACTGGAGCGCCCTCTGTAATAATTACAGCAAGTTCTATCCCAGCATCAGCAGCTTCCATTACAGCATCACCAACGAATGCAGGTGGAACAAAAATCATACTCACTGTTGCACCTGTAGTTTTAACTGCTTCACTTACAGTATTAAAAACTGGTTTACCTAAATGTTCTTGTCCACCTTTGTTCGGCGTAACACCACCAACAATTTGTGTTCCATAAGCAAGACACTGCTCAGCATGAAACGAACCCTCTTTTCCTGTAAAACCTTGAACTATTACTTTTGTATCTTTATTTACTAAAATTGACATATTTAATTATTCTCCTTTTGCTGCAGCTACAGCTTTAGCTGCACCGTCACCTAAATCATCACCAACAATCAAGTTAGAAATATTTGCATTTTTAAGAATTTCGGCAGCTTCTGGTGCATTTGTACCATCAAGACGAACAATTACAGGAACATTTACATCTGTGATTTTTGTTGCTTCAATAATACCATTTGCTATGCGATCACAACGAACAATACCACCAAAAATATTTACAAAAATAGCTTTTACATTTGGATTTTTAAGAATTATCTCAAAACCTTTTGCAACAGTTTCAGCATTTGCACTACCACCAACATCTAAAAAGTTTGCAGGAGTTCCACCCATATGGTTAATAGTATCCATAGTACCCATCGCAAGACCAGCACCATTTACCATACAACCAATCTCACCATCAAGAGCAACATAAGAGAGACCATACTTAGAAGCTTCCACTTCATCTGCATCTTCTTCACTTAAGTCTCTCATCGCTGCAATATCAGGATGACGACCAAGAGCAGAATTATCAAATCCCATTTTACCATCAAGCGCTAAAAATTCACCATTTCCAGTTCTAACAAGTGGATTTATTTCTATTAACTCTGCATCATTTTCCATATATAATTTATAGAGTTTTGATGCAAAACTAATAATATTTTTTTGCTCATTTTTATCTGTAACACCAAGACCATAAGCTAATTCACGGCCATGAAATCCTTGAAAACCAATAGCTGGATCAACAGGAACTGTAATAATCTTTTCAGGAGTATTAGCTGCAACATCCTCAATATTCATTCCACCTTCAGTTGAAGCCATGATTAAAGGCATCTCTAACTTTCTATCTAAAACAACAGAAAGATAAAACTCATCTTTAATATCAGCACCATCTTCGATGTAAAGTTTTTGAACAAGTTTACCTTCGGCAGTTGTTTGGTGTGTAACCAAAGTCATACCAAGAATCTCATCAGCTAATGCTTCAACTTCTTCAAGACTCTTAGCTAGTTTAACACCACCACCAAGACCACGACCACCTGCGTGAATTTGTGCTTTTACAACCCATACTGGGCCACCTAGTTGTTCAGCAGCTATTACTGCATCTTTAACACTTTCAACCATTATACCTTTTGGTGTTGGGACACCATATTTAGCAAAAATTTGTTTTGCTTGATATTCATGTACATTCATTTATTCTCCTTATATTAAAATGATGATTAAGCCTTAGGTGCTATCATCTCTTCTGGTTTTACATACTCATCAAACTGTTGGGCAGTTAAAAGTCCAAGCTCTATAGCTGTAAGTTTAAGTGTTGAGTTATTTGCGTGTGCTGTTTTTGCAATTTTTGCTGCGTTTTCATATCCGATGTAAGGATTAAGTGCAGTTACTAACATAAGTGAATCATGTAAGAAATGATCAATTCTTGCATTTACTGGCATGATACCTACTGCTGCGTTATCGTTAAATGAAACAATAGAATCACTTAAAAGTCTTACTGATTGTAAAAAGTTATAAGCGATAACTGGTTTAAAAACATTTAGTTCAAAGTTTCCTTGACTTGCTGCAAAACCAATAGTTGCATCATTTCCCATCACTTGACAAGCAACCATAGTTACTGCTTCACTTTGTGTAGGATTTACTTTTCCTGGCATGATAGAACTTCCTGGTTCATTTGCTGGGATTTCAATCTCACCAAGACCACATCTTGGACCTGAAGCTAACCATCTTACATCATTTGCTATTTTCATCATGTCGGCTGCAAGTGCTTTGAGCGCACCATGAGCGAATACAAGTGCATCATGTGAAGTTAAAGCATGAAACTTATTTGGTGCAGTGATAAAATCATGTCCAGTAAGTTCACTTAACTTTGCAGCCACTCTTTCTCCAAGTTCTGGGTGAGCGTTGAGTCCTGTTCCAACTGCTGTTCCACCAAGAGCAAGTTCACGAACTGCTTCAAGTGAATCTTTAGCCATCTTTTCGCATTTATTTAACATTTCTACCCAACCACTAATCTCTTGACCAAGTGTTAAAGGTGTTGCATCTTGAAGGTGAGTACGACCAATTTTAACAATATCACTAAATGCTTCACTTTTAGCTTGGAGTGTTGCTTTTAGTTTTGCGATTGCAGGAAGTAATGACTCTTCAACAGCGATAACCGAGGCTACATGAAGTGCTGTAGGATAAGTATCATTAGAACTTTGAGATTTATTAACATCATCATTTGGATGAATAAGTTTCTCAACTCTAAAATCACCACCTAAAATCTCAGTAGCACGATTTGCAAGAACTTCATTGTTATTCATGTTTGATTGTGTACCAGAACCTGTTTGCCATACAACAAGAGGATAATTTCCGTCAAGTTTTCCAGCTAGCATATCATCTGCTGCAGCAGCAATCGCTTCTGCTTTTTTAGCATCTAATTTTCCAAGGTCTTTGTTTACTAATGCAACAGACTTTTTAAGGTAAGAGAATGCTCTTGTAATCTCATAAGGCATAGTCTCTTGACCTATTTTGAAATTTTGTATACTTCTTTGTGTTTGTGCTGCCCAATAAGCATCTATTGGAACTTCAATTTCACCCATTGTATCTTTTTCTATTCTTGTACTCATCTACTCTCCTATAAAAAATTGTTTTCTTTTAGTATATTAATACCATCTTGTATAGATTTAACTGAAATTGCAAATTTTTCTTTGGTTTCTTCATCTAAATCCATCTCGATGATTTTTTCTACACCCTTTGCACCTAAAATAACAGGAACACCAACTGCGACATCTTTATAACCATACTCTCCATTTAAAACTGTGCATGAAGATACGATACTCTTAGTGTCATTTAAAATAGCTTCAACCATATGAGCAATCGCACGACCAGGACCATAATATCCAGAAGTTCCAAGGTGACCTACTATTTCAGCCCCACCTTTACGAGTTCGCTCTATAATTCCTTCCATCTCATCTTTAGAAATTAAATCTGTTAGTGGAATATCTCCAACCATAACTTTTGATGGAAGTGGAATCATATTTTCACCATGATCACCGATTACTAAACTTCCACCTTGAGAGGAATTGATATTAGTTAATTTTTGAATCTGGTACGCCATACGAGAACCATCCAATGCACCAGCTAGACCAATAATACGGCTAGAATCCCAACCAGTAATCTGCTTCGTAACATAAGTCATAATATCAAGAGGATTTGAAACACAAATAATAATAGCATCTGGAGAATTTTCTTTAATATTTTGTACAACTTGTTTTGTTATTTTAGCATTTATCATAAGTAAATCAGCTCTTGTCATATCGCCCTTACGAGGTACTCCAGCAGTCACTACAACTATGTCACAATCTTTAATATCACTTGCATCTTCAGCAGCAGTTATTGTAGTTGGACTTGGTGCATAGTAAGTTGCTTGAGCCATGTCGATAGCTTTTCCTTTTGCAACACCTTCTGCAATATCAAAAAGAACAATCTCGTTGCAAGTACCCATAAGTGCTAAACTATATGCAGCAGTTGCACCAACTGCACCAGCACCGACTATGCCTACCTTTCTATTTCCCATCTGCTTTCTCCACTATTTCATTTTCTAAATCATCAAAAAAATTATTTGCATTGAGTATATCTATCATCTCTTGAACCGATGCAACAGAATTTTTAAATCTTGTTCTTTGTAGTGTTTTAAGAGTCATCTCGATAATCTCTTCTGCACCACCAGCACCTATCATGGCAGGTACGCCACTAACGATACTATCATATCCATATTCACCGTTTAAATAAACAGCACATGAATGAATTTGCTTTGTGTCTTTTAAAATCGCATCAACCATAACAGCAGTTGATTTAGCAGGAGCATAATATGCTGAACCATCTCCAAGAAGGTTTACAATTTGAGCACCACCATTTTTTGTTTTTTTGACTATTTCACCAATCTCTTCGGAATCAAACAGGTCTTCAATAGGAACACCAGCAACTGTAGTGAACTTTGGAAGAGGAACCATAGTATCACCATGTCCACCCATAACAGTAGCACGAATCTGCCCTGCCCCATAACCTAATTTTTCATAAATAAAATGTGCCATGCGTGCGGCATCAAGGATACCAGCCATTCCCAAAACTCTTTCTCTAGGAAAACCTGTATATTTGTATGCAACATATGTCATCACATCAAGAGGATTACTCACAACTATTACTACGGCATCTGGAGCATACTTTTTAATTTCTAAAGAGTATATTTTAACAATTTGCGCGTTTTTAGTAAGTAAATCATCACGACTCATTCCCGGAGTTCTTGGTGCCCCAGCAGTTATAACAACTATCTGACTATCTTTCATGTCTTCTGGACCATTAGCAGCTATAACAACTGTATGTTCTCTAGCAGCATTAGCAGCTTGTGACATATCTAATGCTTTACCTTTTGCTACATTAACATTTCTTCCAAGAAGTACTACTTCATGACAAGAACCACTCATCGCCAATATAAACGCAACTGTTGAACCAAAGTTTCCTGTTCCAATAACTGTTACTTTACTTGCCATATAGTTCCTTTTAAATTATTTATCTCAAACTAAATACTATCTATAATAGCATTTAAAGTTTCAGATGGACGCATAGCTGCTACTGCTTTTGTATCATCTGGGTGATAATATCCACCAATATCTTGAGCTTTACCTTCTACTGCAAGTAACTCTTCAATTATTTTTGTTTCATTTTCTTCTAATGCCTTTGCTATAGGAGCGAATTTATCTGCTAATTCTGCGTTATCACCCTCAGCTAAAGCTTTTGCCCAATATTGTGCTACGAAAAAGTGAGAAGCTTTATTGTCTGGTTCACCAGCTTTTCTTGATGGAGCTTTGTTGTTATCAAGATAAGCATCATTAGCAACATCTAAAGCAGCAGTTAATGCAGCAAGTTTGTCATCACTATTTTTTTGACCTATAAATCTTAAAGATTCTGCAAGTGCTAAAAATTCTCCTAAAGAGTCCCAACGAAGATGTCCTTCAGATAAAAATTGATCAACATGCTTAGGAGCTGAACCACCAGCACCTGTTTCAAAAAGACCACCACCAGCTAATAATGGAACGATAGAAAGCATTTTTGCAGATGTTCCAAGCTCTAAGATAGGATACATATCTGTTAAGTAGTCACGAAGAACATTTCCAGTAACTGCAATGCTATTTTTTCCTTCTCTTACACGAGCATTTGAAAATTTTGTAGCTTCTTCAACTTCCATAATGCGAATATCTAAACCTTTAGTATCATGAAGTTTTAAATACTCATTTACTTTAGTAATCATATTTGCATCATGAGCACGATTTTCATCTAACCAAAAAATAGTTGGAACTTTCTCAATACTAGCTCTTTCAACTGCTAAACGAACCCAGTCTTTAATCGGAATGTCTTTAGCACGACTCATTCTATAGATGTCACCCTTTTCTACTTTGTGACTCATCAGAACTTTTCCACTAGCATCTTTCACTTCCATAACACCATCTTCTTCTACTTCAATTGTCGTAGGATGAGAACCATACTCTTCAGCTTTTTGTGCCATCAAACCAACATTTGCAACTGAACCCATAGTTGTTACATCATATTGTCCATTTTCTACACAATCTTCCATCATAGGACGATAAAAGTTAGCATAACAACGGTCTGGTATAACTGCTACACACTCCTCAGTTTTTCCATCTTTGTTCCACATCTTACCACCATCACGAATAACAACAGGAAGTGAAGCATCAATAATAATATCATTTGAAGCATGTAAGTTAGTGATTCCATTATCCGAATCAACCATAGCAATATTAACATCACCATCGTTTATTACGGCTTTTAGTGCTGCTAAGATTTCATCTTTTTTATCAGAGTTTTCAAGCTTTTTCTCTAAGTCACCTAAACCAAGATTTGCATTTACTCCAAGTTTTTCAAATTCATCTGCATATTTAGCAAATACATCTTCAAAGAAAACTTCTACAGCATGACCAAACATAATAGGGTCTGAAACTTTCATCATAGTTGCTTTAAGATGAAGTGACCATAAAACGCCACGCTCTTTTGCTTCTTTTATAGAATCTTTTAAGAATGCGCGAAGTGCTTTAGCTGACATATATGTAGCATCTAAAATTTCTTTATCACGAGCATCTACATTTCTCAATACTTTTCCATTAAGTTCGATAGTCACATTTTGTTCACCATCGACAATGATTGAATCTTCATTTGCATAAAAATCACCATCTTGCATAGAAGTCACATAAGATTTTGAATTATCAGAAAATGGGCGTAATTTATGAGGGTTTTTTTGTGCAAACTTTTTAACAGCCACTGCCGCTCTTCTATCTGAATTTCCTTCACGAAGAACAGGATTTACTGCTGAACCTAAACAAGTAGAATATATAGTTTGAAGTTCTTTTTCTTCATCTGTTTGAGGATTTTCAGGATACTCTGGTAAGTCGTAACCTTGAGCTTGAAGCTCAGCAATACACTCTTTTAGTTGAGGAATAGAAGCCGAAATATTTGGAAGTTTGATTATATTTCCATCAGCTTGTTGTACAACATTTCCAAGTTGGGCTAAATTATCGTCAATTTTCTGAGCATCTGTCAGTCTTTGAGGAAATTTAGAAATAACTCTACTCGCAAGTGAAATATCACTAGTAACCACATTAATACCTGCTGCTTTTGTAAAAGCATTAACAATAGGCAATAATGAATAAGTTGCTAAAGCCGGAGCTTCATCTATTTTCGTCCAAACAATTTTTGACATATTCTGTCCTCTTAATTAATATTTTAATACATCTTTGTATTTTACAGTAGAGATAATAACACTAAGAGACCTAATAAATGGTTACCTTTTAAAATTATGGCTTAATATTTGTTTTTTGTTTCATTTTGTAGCATGCTTTATATTTATAAGATGGGTAGAATAGTTACATGAAAAATCGTGTGTTCCTCTTTTGGACTTCATAAAATATAAATACTTGGTTTTTGCAGGAAATATAGCAGCTCTTATGGCATCAGCACTCACATTACAAACTGGCACTTTTGGTATGCCTTTGTGAAGATAGGTATTATATATACTTTTGTCCTGTTTTATGCGTTTAGAGGTGATTTTAATATGAGAATATTTTCCATAATTTAGAGCTCCATCCATCTGTAATTTCATACCTTTTTTTAGTCTATTTTGTATTACAGAACTAACGATAGGCATCTCTTTTTTGTTTGCAGATTCTTTTTGTATAACAGATGCTATTGCTACAATATGTAACCATTTGACCCTATTGAAATTACCAAAAAACTTGAATGACAGCTCTTTCATTTTTCTCTGTGATATATTTAAAAGTAATCTAATAATCTCTTTTTCTGTTATTCCAATAGGAATATAATATGTATCTGGGGCAAAAAGACCTTCTGGAGAATAAGCCTGTTTATTGTACTCTTCTTGAAGTTTGTTTCTATCTAAGTGTAGATTTTGTGCCAATTGATTTAAAAAAATATATGTTGTCTCGCCAGGTATTAGTGTTACACTTTGTAATGCTGCTTTTGCTCTTGTTAATTTATATAAAAAATCACCCTTGGTATTTACTCTCTCTTGCATATCTATCCATCCCCTCTGAGGAGACCCAATTAAGCGTAGCAAAAATGAATCAAGTTTACTTATTTGACTATTTTGTCTCTTTAGTTGTGTTATAATTTGATTAATAGAACCACTTGAAATATATAATATTCGTGGTGATTTAATAGGCTGATTTAGGTAGTACATGAACGATAAAACAATTATTAATACAATATCAACAACATATTTCATAATAGTTAGTTTTTTTACTTTCATTTTATTGGTTCTCACTACAATTTTTATTATCTTACAAAATGGCTTATACTTAGATAGTTTATCTTTGCCAAATATTAAAGTAAAGCAATTATACATAAAATGGAATGAAAAAATAGATGTTTCAATACAAACACTAAAGATAATTGATAAAAAATCAAATACCCATCATGAAATAAATCAAAAAACGCTTAAAAAACAACTATCCTTACTCTCTCATTATGATGAATGGATTGGTAATATTGTGGTTGAAAAAGCAGTTATTGGTGATGCAACAGGAAGTTTTCTTTATCACAAAGATGGTTCTGGTTTTCTAACAATGTCATCACCCTCTTTTACCCTTAAAGCTAAGTTATCAAAACAAAAAAATATCTCAATCTTTCACATAGAAAATTTAAAATCTCTAAAAAGAAATATTGATTTAAAAGGCGATATATTTTTCGACAACAAAAAGTTTTCACTTTATACTAAACTAAATATTAATGTAAATAATGACTTGAGAGCAGATATATTTGCTAAATTAAGCGATGAAAAACTTATTTATAAACTTAGCAGTAAAAAAGATATTAAAAGTATAAAATATCTTATGGATAGTTTCAACCTTCCAAAAGGAGTTAAATTTTGGGCTTTAGATGCTATAGATATGAAGTATGCTACTATTAAAAGCTTCAAAGGTTTTGTGGACTTAAACAATTTAAAAGATAGTTTAAAAAACCTGTATGCAGAGATCACTCTTCACAAACTAAACTATACTTACAATACCAAACTCGACTCTGTTCATACAACTCTTACTAATTTAGAGTTTAAAAATGGTGTACTTTTTATAAGACCTAAAAACACTTACTCTTATGGACAATTTTTAGATAAAAGTTGGCTCAAAATTGACTTCACAAAAAGGGATGAACTTTTAACGCTACACCTGCTTTTTGATGGTATTTTAAATAAAGACATGCTTCATATTTTAAAAGCATACAAGATTAAACTTCCATTTTTACAGCATACGGGCAAGGTAAAAACGAACCTTACATTAGAAGTAGCACTTAGAACTATAAAGGTAAATGCAAAAGGAGAGTTTTTTACACCAAAGGCAAACTTTGACTATCTTGGCATAAATGCTGACATCTATAATGCAACTATAAAACTAAATAACTACGACATAGATATACACAAGATGAAAGTGACTTATAAAGATATTGCAACTGCAAAAGTAGATGCAGTTTATAATGCACATACTTCAAAAGGTAGTATTGTTTTTAATATAGATAAAATTGAGTTGGCAAATAAAAAAGTCTCACTCGATAAACTTCCTTTAAAAATAACTTATGAAATGAATCCCATAAAAGATAAAATATATGTTGAGAAATCTCTTTGGAGATATAATGATACTATTTTGACAATGGATGCAATCACTCTTCCTTTTGACCTTAATGACCTAGTATTAAACATACCAACAACTCTTTTTAATGTTCCCAATATGCTAAAAGGGTATATACAAGGTAATATAGACCTAAAAAGAGAAAGAGCTTCTTTGAGTTCAGATATACTTAAATTTAAGTATAAAAATATTCAACTAAATGGATCTAGTACAAATTTTAAAATATTATATGATGGAAACTTAACAATACATTCAGACAATAAAATATCATTTAATGTCAATGATGAAGATGTTAGCCTGAGAAATGCAACTGCTAAGATAAGTAAGGATTATTTTCTTATAAAAGACACTTATTTAGATGTTGATAGTTTACTCTCTACAAAAATAAATTTTATTTATAAAATGGGCAAAAAAACAAATAGTATTGATTTAGCATATCTTCGTATAAAAAAAGACAAAAACACTATATATCTAGATAAAAATCTTCATTTTTTATTTCAACATGATTCAAACTCTACTACTGTATATTCTGATGATTTAGCAGCAAAACTTAAATTTAATAAAAACAGATGGAAACTAAAACTTAATTCATTGAGCAAAATAGCCAAAGGGTCTAAATATCTGCAGGATTTAAAACTAAATCATGGAAGTGCTACTATCTACAAATATCACAACAGAAAAGATATAAATTTTCAAGCAAAAATAGCTTATGATTATAAGTTTTTAATTATAAATGACAAATCAGTGAAAAAATATATATTGAATGGTAAAATAATTGATAAAAAAATAGAAGTAAATGTTAATAAAAAAATTGATATAGCTATTGACAATAATATCAATATTAACATGAAAAATAGTGCTATTAATGTTCCTGAAGTTATTAGGATGGTTAATGACCTTAAAATACTAGATAATAATACTTCCAATAGTAAAACGAATATACTACTAGATGCAAATAATATTTACTTTTACCTTGGAAACAATAGAAAAATTATTGCAGACAATGTCAAATTGCAGTATCACAATAAAATTACAACTGCACAATTAAAATACAGAAATGGAACAGCTGGTTTTAAGCTAAAAGATAAAACTTTTCATCTGTACGGAAGTAAATTTAATGATGTGTTTATGGAAAATATATTTTCACTATCTAAGTTTAAGGGTGGAGAGTTAGAATTTTCAGTAAAAGGAACACTAAATGACTATGCAGGAGTAATTTACATTAACAACACAACAGTTCTTGAGTACAAACTACTTAACAATGTATTGGCATTTATCAATACTGTTCCATCTTTAATGACATTTTCTCTTCCTGGATATAATAAAAATGGACTAAAAGTAAATACTTCTTATGCAAAGTTTCATGCAAAAGATGAAATATTTAATATTTCAGATTTGTTTGTTGATTCTAAAGAGATTGATATTATTGGAAAAGGTATTGCAGATATTAAAGATGACAAAGTAGATATAAATCTAAATCTAAAAACTGATTTAGGAAGCAGTATCTCTAAGATACCTATTGTTGGTTATATTTTACTTGATAAGGATTCCATATCAACAACTCTTCATATCACTGGTAAATTATCAAATCCTGATGTAAAATCAATGATAGCTAAAGATATTATTGTCGCCCCTTTTAATATCATCAAAAGAACTCTGCTTCTTCCTTATGAGCTTTTTAAAAGCAAAGACAATAAAACTAAATAGCTACTCGTTTCTTAACACAGTTAAAATATCAACTTCACTAGCTTTTTTTGCAGGATAGTATGATGATGCTACTACAATCACAAAAGCACCACCTATTATCAAAAAGAAGTCTTGCAAACTTAAATCTAATGGCAAAGTAGTTGTAGGGTAAACATCTTTTGGTAAAGATACAATATCAAAAGTACCTAAGACCCATATACCACTTAGCCCAAGTATAGTTCCAGCTAAAATACCACCTATTCCTATCACAATACCAAGATATAAAAATACTTTTTTGATTTCAATGCTTGTTGCACCCAAAGAGAGAAGTAGTGCTATTTCACCTCTTCTATTCATGACAGTCATCAAAAGAGAAGATATTATATTGATGGAAGCGATTAAAATAATCAACATCAAAACTATAAAGAGTGATGACTTTTCCATCTCTAAGGCAGCAAAAAAGTTTACATTGTCTTCCCACCAACCTTTGACAGTAGTAGTAATTGGTAAAAATTCTTTGATTTTTCCAATATCTTTTCTCGGATTATTTGAAAATATATGTATTCCATCATATTGGTTGTATGGTATATGCAGTATGGTTTGAAGTGACCTCAAAGAGGTATAACTATATGCTTTATCATAAGCTGTTAAACCTGAATCAAAAAAAGATTTTACTTTAAAGCGTTTGACTTTTGGTGTCATAGATAAACCACTAGCATCAACCTTTGTAAATATAAACATCAATCTATCATCATAAGCCAAGTCAAATTCATCTTTTAAGCTCTTACCTATTATGACATCAAATTTATGAAACTTGTGCTTTTTTATAGCTTTTGACAAAACTTTATTTACTCTAGCTTCATCTTTAAAATTAACCCCAAAAAGATAACCACCTTCTAGTTTTGAACCACTTCTTGTCATGATTGAAGATTGGATATATGGACTAAATTTTAAATTTTTAAATTTTGATTCTAAATCAATAAGCAAGTTTTCATTAACAGCTCCATAAAATTTAGGAAGGATAGTTAGAGGATAGTTCATGACAGTAAGTTTATCTTTAAACTCTTTATCAAAACCATTCATGAGAGCCATAGCGACAAGAAGTACAGTTACACCTAAAGTGATACCTAAAAATGCAAGAAGTGCTGATAAAAAGATAAAAGGCTGATCCTTATCAAACCTTAAAAATCTTTTTACCAGATAGCTAACTATGGAATTTTTCAAGAAGCAAAAGTACCTTTTTTAGGACCACTTTTACCACAGCACTGTTTATACTTTTTGCCACTTCCACAAGGACAAGGGTCATTACGAGCTACCTTCTTTTTAGAAACCACTTCTTCATCTTCTTGAGTGTGATTAAACTGCATAACTGCAGCATCTAGCTCTTGTTTTGCTTTTAACTCATCTGCTAATCTTTGTGCTTCATCTTCTGGAGATTCCATTTTAAACTCGATGATATGTAGTGTTTTAATAGCATTAAATTTTATATCATTTACTAAAAGTCTAAAAAGATTAAAACTCTCTTTTTTATACTCAACAAGTGGATCTTTTTGGTTGTAAGCACGAAGTCTGATACCAGTTTTCATGTTATCCATAGCATATAGATGTTCTCTCCAAGCACTGTCTAACTCTTTAAGATAGAACTCTTTTTCTATTTCTGAACGCATATCTTCTTCTAAAACACTCATTTTGTTATCATACGATGTTTTTATAAGTTGTGTGACTTTTGATAAGATGTTTTCATATTCTAACTCTTTAATAGTCTCTAAATCAAGGTCAAAATTAATCTCTTCTTTTAAAACTTCTTTAACTCCATCTATGTTAAAGTCCTCTTTACTACCACCATCATATATACCAAGTCTTTGTAAAATATGAGTTACATACTCTTCTCTTACTTCATTTATCTTCTTATCAATATTATAATCTTCGCTAAGTAGTTGCGCTCTAAATTTATAAACAATTTTTCTTTGCTCATTAGCTACATCATCATACTCAACAATCTGTTTACGACCTTCATAGTGCATGTTTTCAACTTTTTTCTGAGCTTTTTCAACTGCACGAGTAACCATTTTAGATTCTATATACTCACCATCTTCAACACCCAGTCTTTCCATGATTGATTTTATCTTATCACTTCCAAAGATTCTAAGTAAATTATCTTCTAATGAAAGGTAAAATTGCGTTGTACCTGCATCACCTTGACGACCACTTCTACCACGAAGCTGATTATCTATACGACGATTTTCATGTCTTTCTGTACCTATAATATATAAACCACCAAGAGCCTTAACTTCATCATTTACTTTAATATCAACACCACGACCAGCCATATTTGTAGCAATAGTAACAGCACCTTTTGCTCCTGCAGATTTGATAATCTCACCCTCTTGCTCATGATTTTTTGCATTTAACACAGTATGGGCTATCTTTTCACTTTTTAAGACACTGTGCAATAACTCTGATTTTTCAATAGAAGCTGTACCTATCAATATCGGTTGTCCTGTCTTGGATAACTTCTTAATTGTCTCTATAACTGCAGAAAATTTCTCATCTTCTGTTTTGTAAATTAAGTCATTTAAGTCTTGTCTAGCGATTGGTATATTTGTAGGAATTGAGACAACATCAAGGTTGTAAATCTCTGCAAACTCTGTTGCTTCTGTCTCTGCAGTACCAGTCATACCAGCTAACTTATCATACATCCTAAAATAGTTTTGGAAAGTAATATCTGCTAAAGTTTGAGTCTCTTCTTTTATCTCAACTCTCTCTTTTGCTTCTAGGGCTTGATGAAGACCTTCTGAAAATCTTCTTCCTTCACTAAGTCGTCCTGTGAACTCATCAACTATAACAACTTCACCACTGTTTACAACATAATCAACATCTTTTTCAAAAAGGTAATTTGCTTTAAGTGCCTGATCAAGGATATGAGGAAGAGATGAATTTTCAGCACTGTATAAGTTTTCTATACCAAACAACTCTTCAGCTTTTGTAATTCCATCTTCTGTGATCAAGATAACTTTATCTTTTTCATCTACAGTAAAGTGTTTCTCTTTTTCTAATTTAAGTGCTATCTCATTTGCATCTGAATAGTCTTGCATTTTTCTGTTTGTTGGACCTGAAATGATTAGTGGTGTTCTTGCTTCATCTATCAAAATAGAGTCAACTTCATCAACTATTACAAATCTATGCTCTCTTTGTGCTATTTCATCTTTTGTATAGCTCATGTTATCTCTAAGATAATCAAAACCAAACTCATTGTTTGTACCGTAAGTAATATCAGCAGCATAAGCCTCTTTTTTTGCAGCTGGGTTATTTGCATCTTCTAAAATTCTTCCTACACTAAACCCGAGAAAATTATATAAAGCCCCCATTTCATTAGCATCACGAGAAGCTAGATAGTCATTCACAGTTACAAGATGCACACCTCTTCCTTCCATTGCATTTAAAACGATAGCTAGTGTTGCTACGAGTGTTTTACCCTCACCTGTTTTCATCTCTGCTATACGACCCTCATGAAGAGTCATACCACCAACAAGCTGAACATCAAAATGTCTCATGCCTAGAACTCTTTTACTAGCTTCTCTTGTTATTGCAAAAGAGTGTTCTAGTACATTATTTAAAGTTTTTTCTTTATCTAAAACACTCTGTTTAAGTTTTAAAAATTCTTCTTTAAGTTCATCATCACTAAGAGATTCATATTTGCTCTCTAAAGAGTTTATTTTTTCAACTCTATCAGCATATTTTTTTAATTCACGGTCATTAGAAGTACCAAAAACCTTTCCCATAAATGTTTGTAACATTATCAACCTTGTATAAATTACTATATAGTAAATATTTAAATTATTATGATTTTATCATATTTATCATTATCTTATAGTATTAACAAAGACTTAGTTAAATTATTATATTGATATTAAACAATATGTAAACAGTTGCTTAGTTATAATTCAGAAAAAAAAGAGTTGTCATGAAAGTTATTATGTTTTTGTTGTTGATGTTTAAGTTTAGTTTTGCCGCTTTGATAGATACCAAGTCATTTGATGCAGATTTTAAACAAGTTGTTACAGATGAACATGGGAAAAAACTTAAATATAGTGGTCATCTTAAAGCTTTAAGTCCAAGATATGTTTTATGGGAATATAAAACTCCTATGAAAAAAAGCATCTACATAAACCCTCGTAAAATAACTATCATAGAACCTGAAATAGAACAAGTAATCATCAGAAGAGTCTCACTTGATTTTGATTTCTTAAAAATAATAAACAATGCTAAAGAGATTTCAAAAAACAATTACATAGCATCTATAGATAACACTAAGTATCTTATAAAAATCAAAAATAGTTTAATCACTTCAATATCATACAAAGATGAGTTTGAAAATAGTGTTAATATTTTATTTAGCAATCAGAAAAAAAATGTGCATATCTCTAAGACGATATTTATACCGATAATTCCTAAAGATTATGACATTATAGATAGATAGGTGCTTGATTATATTCTATCTACTTGATCGACCTTATTTCCGTCTTTTATGATTTTAACACGATCTCCAGTATGGATTTTATTGCCTTTTATAACCACAACAACATTTTCACCATTGTCTAAAGAGATAGTTAACTCTTGAGCATTTGCTTTGGCAATCTCATTACCTGCATAAGCACCAACTAAACCACCACCTAGAGTTGTTAAAGTTGTACCATTTCCCTGCCCTAAAGTTGAGCCTAAAACAGCACCAACAACAGCACCTAAAAATTTACCTATCCCACTGTCTGATATAACTGCAGGTCTGCTTTTTGTTACAACTCCAGTATCATATCTTTTTATCTGTTGGTAATTTGCACCATCATATTCTGGCCCACTGTTTGTTGCACAACCAGTTATTAAAACTGTAGTGCTTAAGGCAATATATAAATATTTTTTCATCTTTATGCTCCTGTATTATGTAATAAAAGCTCTTTTTTAAGATACTCACCAGTAAAAGAGCCTGTTTTTTCATGTGTATCTGCAACTTCTTCAGGTGTTCCCTCAGCGATTATCAAACCACCTCCAGAACCACCCTCTGGACCCATATCGACTATATAGTCTGCGTTTTTAATCATATCTAAATTATGCTCAATAATCAACATGCTGTTTCCAAGTTCAACAAATTTATGCAATACTGAAGTCAATCTATCTACATCTGCAAAATGCAATCCTGTTGTAGGTTCATCTAAGATATAAAGGGTTTTTCCTGTATCTTTGCGACTTAACTCTTTAGAGAGTTTGATGCGTTGAGCTTCACCACCAGAAAGTGTTGTTGCATTTTGTCCTAAAGTGATATATCCCAAACCTACATCCACAAGCGTTTTCATTTTTAGATTTATCTTAGGTATAGGAGCAAAAAATTCATAGGCTTCATCAACGCTCATGTTTAAAACATCCGATATAGTTTTACCCTTATAAAGAACTTCTAAAGTTTGCTGATTGTATCTTGTTCCTAGACATGAGTCACACTTAACCATAATATCTGGAAGAAAATGCATCTCAATTTTTATCTCACCTTCCCCCTGACACTTTTCACATCTTCCACCTTTTACATTAAAACTAAATCTTGAAGTTGTATATCCTCTTATTTGAGCCTCTTTTGTTTGTGAAAACAGATTTCTAATCTCATCCATTACGCCAGTATATGTTGCGGGGTTAGACCTTGGAGTTCTACCTATTGGGCTTTGGTCAAGGTATATAACCTTATCTACATTTTCAAGTCCTGTTATCTCAACACCTGCCACTTTGTTTACTTTTCTTGCATGATTTAAAAGTTCTCTAGCAGTTGGAAGTAGAGTCTGAAGCATCAAAGAACTCTTTCCACTTCCACTAACACCCGTAATACAAACAAAATTATTAAGAGGAATCTTCGCGTTTAAATTTTTGATATTATTTATAGTTACATTTTTAATCTCTATAAATTTTTCCTGTTTTCGTCTATAAAAATACTCTATCTGTTTTCTACCATATAGATAATCAGCAGTTAAAGTTTTGGCTTTTTTAAGCTTATCTAGTGTCCCAGCAAAAACAACTTCACCACCAAATCTACCTGCCCCACTTCCAATATCTACAATAAAATCAGCATTTTGTATAGTCTCTTTATCATGTTCAACTACTATAACACTATTTCCTTTTTCCTGTAGGTTTCTTAGCGTTCTTATAAGTTTAAGTGTGTCTCTCTCATGAAGCCCTATGCTTGGCTCATCAAGAACATATAAAACACCTGTTAAACCACTTCCTATCTGAGAAGCTATGCGAATACGCTGTGCCTCGCCACCACTAATAGTTCTAGCATCTCTCCCAAGTGTAATATATCCAAGACCTACATCATATAAAAAATACAATCTTTCTCTAATCTCATTTAAAATCGGTTCGGCAACTTGAGTGTCTTGTGCATTCATATGAGAAAAATTTTCATCTTTTGCAAACCATTCATAAGTTTTTGCAATTGGCATTTTTAATAAGTCTGATATACCTTTATCAGCAACCCTAACAGCTAAAGATTCTCTTTTTAGTCTATTTGAGTCACAGATATTACAAACTTTTTCACTCATGTAGTCAGCTAACTCTTTTTCATCTTTAAACATATCATAAGCGATACGAATAATACCTGGAAAAAGTCTTTTCACTTCATGTTTTTTCCAAAGAAAAGTTACTTCATCTATATTTCCATGAAGTATCGCTTTTTTCTGATGTTCAGGTAGAGACGAGTATGGAACGCTTATATCAATCTCATTATGAGCACAAAAGCCCTTTAAAAAAGTAAAATAGTAGCCTTTGTTAAAGCCATATACAATTTTAACAGCACCCTTTTCGATACATAAATCTTGATCTATAATCTTATCTTGGTCAAGAGCATAACGAAGTCCTAAACCATCACACTCTGGACAAGCTCCCTTTGGTGAGTTAAATGAAAATGAAAGTGGTTCTAATGGCTCAAAACTAATCTTACAATCAAAACAAGCATTATGTTCAGAATAATGTATGCTTGATTTTTTAATATCTAACTCTTCATGATTTAGTATATCTATCTCTAGTTCGCCATAACTCTCTTTTAAGGCTTTTTCAACATCAGCAGCAATTCTCTCTTTGTTATCTTCTTTTACTACAACTCTATCTATAACAACTTTTATGGTATGTTTTTTTGTCTTGGAGAGTTCTATTTCCTCATCTAAACGAACTATTACACCATCTATCATCGCACGAACATAACCTTTATGAACAAGAGACTCTATTAGGTCTGCATAAGCACCTTTGTTTTCACGCACTAAAGGAGCCATCAAAACAAGTTTTGCACCATCTGGAAGTTTTGCAACCTCATTGATAA
>JALTUB010000358.1 GCA_027047745.1 Sulfurimonas sp. | reverse complement strand
TAGAAGCAGAATTTAGAAAAACTAACAATAAAGAAGTAAACTTAGGTTTCACACAAGATGAAGCATTAAGTGAAGCTGACCGTTGTATGCGTTGTTATTACATCGCTATGGTTCAGGCGTAGGAGGGTATCGATGAGTAAAATTATTAACTTTAAAATCGATGGTCAAAGCGTAGAAGCTAAAGGCGGCGAAACTATTTTACAGGTAGCTCGCAAAAATAGCATCTATATCCCTACTATGTGCTATATCTCAAAAACAACTCCATGTGCCTCATGTCGTATGTGTGTTGTTGAAGCTGAAGGTATGGATGGTTTTGTTCTATCTTGTAACACTCCTCCAACTGAGGGCGTTGAGATAACAACAAACACAAAAGAGTTAGAAAAAGAGCGAACAAATATCATGAAACTTTATGATGTTAATCATCCCTTAGAGTGTGGTGTTTGTGATAAGTCTGGTGAATGTGACTTGCAAAACAAAACTTTAGAGTTTGGTGTAAGTCAGCAAAATTTTTCAGCAAAAGATCAATCTCGTAAGATAGAAGATTGGGGACTAATCAATTATGACCCAGCACTTTGTATTTTATGTGAAAAATGTGTTCATGTTTGTAATGAAGTAATAGGTGATGATGCTATTGATGTTAAATTTGGTGGCTACTCTTCTACTATTATTCCAAAAGATTCAGATACTCTTGATTGTACTTTTTGTGGAGAATGTATCGCTGTTTGTCCTGTTGGTGCACTTGTTAGTTCTGACTTTAAATACTCTGCAAATGCTTGGGAACTTTCTCGCGTTCCATCAACTTGCGCCCACTGTAGTGCAGGTTGTAGCTTAGAGTATGAAACAAGACATGGAAACTTAGCAGAGAGTGATACTCTTTACAGAGTGAAAAATAACTTTGAGTTTACTTCTCTTTGTGGTGCTGGTCGTTTTGGGTTTGATTTTGACAACAAAGCTACTAAAGATGAAGAAGCATTTAACAATGCGATAACAGCACTATCAAATGCAAGAGCAATCCGTTTTTCATCTATGATTACAAATGAAGAGGCACATATCTTACAACTTTTAAAAGATAAGCTTGATATTAAACTCTTCAATGAAGACGCAAGACTCTATGGTGATTTTATGAAAGCTTATAGCTCTATAAGTGGAAAGCTTCATGATAGTGCATCTTTAGACGCTGTTAAACAAGCTGATGGGGCTATTGTGATAGGAAGTAGAATCGCTACTGATAATCCTGGTGTTAGATATGCACTAACAACTGCTAGTCGTCACAATGGTGCTAAGATAGTTTATGCACATCCACTTGAAGATGCTTTGATGAAAAACACTGCTACGCAACTTATGAAGTATGAAGCAGGTTCAGAAGAGGGTGTTATGGCTCTTATCGCGAATGAGCTTTTAAAAGATGTTGAACTAGATGAGAGTGAAAAAGCATTTTTTGATGGTTTAGATATTGGTTATCTATCAGCTGAGAGCAATATAGGTGAAGAAGAACTTACACTTATGACAAAATCTTTTTCAAGAGCTGAAAACCGAGTTCTTATCATGGGTAGTGATATATTTGCTCACAAAAGAAGTCAAAACATAGCAAAATTAGCAGCGATGATAGAAAAATATACTTCGTTTTCACTTCTTGTTGTTCCAACTGAAGTAAATACAGTAGGTGTTTCTCTTATCTGTGAATTAGATGAAGATGATACTCTTGAAAATGTAGTCGGATATAATGCCGAGGGAAATTTTGTTATATCTTCTCTTGATGATTCTGATTTGGCTGTTCCTGCACTAAATCAACAAGAAGGAACAGTTGTTAGTATTGATAAAAGAGTTTTGCCATTAAACTCAGCTTTGAGTTTTGATGGTTATAACTTAAATGATATAGCAAATGAATTTGCTCTTAAAAAAGAGAATACTATTGACTACACAAGTGAGCTAAAAAGTGCATATGGTTTTAAAGCGATTGCTTTTGATGATTTGGAAAACTTCTTAACTCCACTAGGTGAAGAGCAAAGAGGTTATCTTTTAGATGAAGTAGAGTGCGAAATTTCTTCTGAGTTAGATGAAGTTGATGACTTACCAGAGTTTAACGGAACGATTATATATCACTCTAATCCTGTTTTACAGTTTAATGCTTATACAAACAAAACAAAACAGCTTGAAAAAGATGATAGTTTAAGAGGTTCGGCACAGTTTGCAGCAGCAGCTAGAATATCTGATGGTGATGAAGTAGAGATTAGCTTTGCATCAAGAAAAATTAAACGAATATTTAAGCTTGATAGTGAGTTAAAAGGAACTATAGCTTTAAACCCTACCTTTGATGAAAGTGTAGATGTCAGTAGATATAAGTTTGAAAAATCCAAAATAGTGAGAGTAGTATAATGAGTACAATCAATATAAATATTGATGGAAAAGAGATACAGACGCAAGAGGGTGAGTTTTTATTAAACGCAGCCCGTGCGAATGATATTTATATACCAGCAATATGTTATTTAAGTAGATGTAGCCCTACACTAGCTTGTCGTATTTGTCTCGTTGAAGCCGATGGTAAACAGGTATATGCTTGTAATGCCAAGGCTAAAGACGGTATGAGTATCACAACTACAACTGAGAATATCCAAAAAGAGCGTCGTGCTATCATGGAAGTTTATGATGTAAATCATCCTCTTCAATGTGGTGTTTGTGACCAATCAGGTGAATGTGAACTTCAAAACTATACTTTAGAGATGGGTGTTGACTCTCAAAGCTACTCTGTTAAAGATGTAGATAGAAGTTCTCATGACTGGGGACATCTACACTATGATCCGGGTCTCTGTATCGTTTGTGAGCGTTGTGTTACTGCTTGTAAAGATATGATTGGTGATAATTCTTTAAAAACTATAGCTCGTGGAGCTGATGCTCTTGATGCAGGATTTAAAGAGAGTATGCCAAAAGATGCTTATGCTATGTGGAACAAACTTAACAAATCTGTGATAGGTCTTACTAATGGTACAGATGAGTTAGATTGTACTTCATGTGGTGAGTGTGCTTCTGTTTGTCCTGTTGGTGCCTTAGTTGATACTCACTTTATGTATGAATCAAATGCTTGGGAACTAAGTCAAGTTCCAGCAACTTGTGGACACTGTTCTGCAGGATGTCAAATATCTTATGATGTTAAACATACAAGCATAGATAATCCTGAAGATAAGATTTATCGTGTCATGAATGAGTGGAACTTCGTTTCACTTTGTGGAGCAGGGCGTTATGGATTTGATTATCAAAATGCAAATGCTACAAAAGATGAAACAGCGTTTAATAGTGCTATAGAAGCATTTAAAAAAGCAGACACTATTAAGTTTACTTCAACTATCACAAATGAAGAAGCACTTATCTTAGAAAAACTAAAAGATAAGTATGGTTATAAACTTGTAAACGCAGAAGCAAAAGCATTTCAAACATTTTTACATGATTATTCAGATATAAGTGGAACTCGTCTTTATGGAAGTAACTTAAAAACTACTATGAACTCTAACTTCATCATCAGCGTTGGTTCAGCACTAAAAAGTGACAATCCAAA
>JALTUB010000357.1 GCA_027047745.1 Sulfurimonas sp. | reverse complement strand
TCCCCATCATTATCACACAAATCATCTGCTAAGACCACGCCAAAAGGCTCTTGACCGATAAGAGTTTCTCCTGTAAGGATAGCATGTCCAAGACCTTTCATCTCAACTTGCCTTGTATATGAAAAAGAATAATCATGAACTATACCTCTTATATCATGCATAAGAGTTTCTTTAGAAGTTCCATCTATCTGATCTTCAAGTTCATAAGATCTATCAAAGTGGTCTTCTATCGCCCGTTTACCCCGACCTGTTACTATAGACATTACGCTCATACCAGCACTTATAGCCTCTTCTACACCATATTGGAGCAGTGGTTTTGTTAAAACAGGCAACATCTCTTTTGGTATCGCTTTTGTAGCAGGTAAGAACCTTGTTCCATATCCAGCAGCTGGAAATAAGCATTTTCTAATAGTATTGTTATTCATAATTATCCTTATATTTTAAGTTTATACACTTTTGCGTATGGGTTTGTTATAACTTTTTCAAAAAGATTATGGTCATAATTTTCTAAAACCATTAACTGTATGTACATAGAGTTGTAAGTTTTTTCATCAACAAGTAAGAAAGTATTATAACTACTCATGTATATCAACGACAACTTAGCAGTAAAATCTATCATTTGAGTATTTACTATATTTTTCATCTGTTTATCATATCTTGTTCTTACAAATCTTCTCAGTCTTACTCTATTTTTTCCGATATTTACGCTCATATCTTGCTTATTTAATGAAACATTTGAGCCAAGTTGTATAACTTTACCAAGATCTTTAAACCTACGACTTATAAATATAAAAGGATTTCTGCTTTTAGCACCATTCATTAGGTTTATATTTGAAAATAGGTTTATCGTTGGCAGTATATTTAACATTTTAAATGGAAGATAAAAGTAAATATCTCTTGTTTTTTTAGGCAGTTTTATATCTGTTTTTAAAGTCTGTAAAAAATCATTTGTATCTTTAAATCCATAATCAGTTGTCATCTGCTCAATATTTGAAAAAATGGTTAAGTTTTTATCTTCTACCTCTTGTTTATGCTCTTTTTCAAACTTAAATGTTTTTTCTGTATATTCTACATCAAGTCTTGCCATTTGTGCGGCTTCTTCTTGTGTATGAGTTAGCATAAAACTAATAGGAAAATTAACGCTTCCACTATGTTTTCCACCATCTGCCAATGTTTTTACATCAGCATAGTATCTTATGGGATAACCATAATCCCACCAAGAAATAACATAATCTTCTCTAGTCGCTTTGTGCTTTAAAGCATCTAAAACTTTAACTTCATCATTGTTAAAAACAGTTGGAACTTTATATCCATCTATATGCTTATAGTTTGGATACAAAATAGCTAAGGTAAACATAATCAAGCTTAGATATTTTAACTTATTTGTAGGCATTTTAGATGAGATTTCTGTTATCAAAAATGCAATACCAAAGGCTAAGATAGGAACAGCGTAGATAGTAAAACGCAGACCTCCAACACTAGCCAAAAAGCCCAAGCCAACCATAGGCAGTGCAAATATCATAATCTTGTGCTTATATACTAGATATATATAGCCAACGACAGAGACAACAAAAGTGACAACATGACCACTTATACGATTAGCAAAGGTTTCAAAAGAGATATGCCCTGCTTCTCTAACTGTTTGCATAACTGTAAAAAAATGCAATTTAAAACCTTTTTTACCTACTGAAACAGCACCTTCAAATATATAAGGTTGCAATTTAGCCCAAATTGGGCTAAAACCTCCACTAACAAAAAAACCAATAACTGCAACACCTAAAATATAGTAAATATACTTATCTAATTTCTCTTGTTTAAAAGCATAAAAAACAGCTAAAACGATAGGAAGTCTAACAAATCCACTAAGATTCATCATAGCAAACATCATGATTGCCATCAGTTTATAGTAGTATATATTTTTTCTATCAAAGATGAGAGTATATGCTAAGATAAGTCCAAAAAATGAAAATTCTAAAGAGTAACTTTGAGGATACCACCATCTATAAACTAAAATATCAAGAGCTACTATAAGCAAAAATATATCTTTTTTTGTACTTATAGCCCAGATAATAGACCAAAGCAAAAACATTGGAAGGACGATATTTAACATATCGGTATCATAATAACCTGCCATCGTACGGTTATAATAACTCCATGCGATAGATGCAAGTAGAGCAGCAATTAGACCCATATTTAGATTTTTTAAATCTTTTGCGATTAAAATGATAGGAACAACTACCAATGAACTTAAAAAAACTGGCATATAAAAGATCACAGACTCAAAAGAAAATGGTAAAATTTTTGCAAATAATGCTGTTAGTTGAGATGCTGCACTGTTTACAGGCGACATATCATTAAACTGATGAAACTTATCATAAAAGTTTTCTGCTAACCCATTTGTATGAGTCCCACTTAGCAAATCTCTTGCACCTTCAGCCCAATAATATCCATCATTAGTATTTATCATAAACTGCCCATGATATATAAATGGTGCATAACCATGAAACTGATATACCCATATCATTCGCATTAAAACAGAAAAGGTATAAGCTATAAAGATATATAAAAGTGTGAGTTTTGTTTCTTTAGTGAGAGTATTCAATCATTTTCCTAGAGTATAAATTAATTTGTGCTATTCTATCATATTTAACTGCACCTTTATATAACAAACTATATTTTTTAAAAAGTTCTTTTTTTATTGTTTCTTTTTGCTCATCTTTTGCAATCTTAAATACTTTTTCTAGGCTAATAACCCTAAATCTATCCATACCCCAATATTTAAAACTCAACTGTTCCTTATGTCCTGCATATTTTCGTATAAGTTTTTCATTAACAAGCCCTATTTTTTCACTAAGTGAGACTCTCAACCACAAATCATAATCTTCACAAACCTCCAAATTTTCATCAAATAGTCCATACATTTGAAATATGTTTTTATGTATTAAAACTGAGGACGGAGCGATATTACAATAAGATAGATTTTCTTTAAAAGCATCTTTCCCTATTTTTTTAAACTTTTTAGGAATCTTTACTTTTTCACCATCACGAATCCACTCTTCATCTGTGTAACTCACTGAGATATTTTCATTTTCTTGATGATAATTTACTTGTTTTTGAAGTTTATCTTCAAACCATTCATCATCGGAATCTAAAAATGCAATCCAATCAAAACTTGCTTTTTCTATGCCTAAGTTTCTTGCACTTGAGACACCATTATTATTTTGATAAAAATATTTGACAGATGGAAAATCTTTTTGTATATTTGAAGTTTCATCGTTAGAGCCATCGTCAATGATAATTACTTCTTGGGGAGGATATGTTTGAGAATAGACAGAGAAAACTGCTCTTTTAAGTAGAGTATATCTGTTATATGAAGGGATAATAACTGATATCTTCATGTTATTCTCTTTTTTAATTACTTATAAGCTCCCAAGTGGAATTTGGGAGCTAGTTCATGAGCTGAGTAGTTACCAAACTTTTATCTCATTATAAAGACTATCTCTTTCAACTGGGATAAATCCACTATTTCGTATCAAATCTGTAAAATCTTCTAA
>JALTUB010000356.1 GCA_027047745.1 Sulfurimonas sp. | reverse complement strand
TTTTATATCTATGATAGTGGTGTAGAAATCCAAAACAAAAACGAGTTGTTTGAAGCCTTTAAAAGTACAAAAGTTAAGGGCAATGGACTTGGACTAATCTTATCTCGTCAAATAGCTCAAGCACACGGTGGGGATGTATCTTTGATGGATTCCAAAGAGAAGTGTTTTGAGGTTAAAATATCTGTTTAAACTTGGTATAATTTTTGCTAACAGACTTAAAACAACTAAGGCTTTGTTATGCAGAGAATCCACGAAAATATCATCCCTCTTTTAGATTATATAAAGATAGATAGTTTTTATGTTGTTTGTCATTTTAAATGCAATGTGACAAACAAAAAAATTGTTTCATCAGTTCCTTTTGAACCTTACTCAGGAGCTATCGAAATATCTTGGCAAGAGATGCTTCTTCACCCTATAAAATCTTATAACAGATACTATCATACACCTATAACAATCTATGCCAATGATTGTCATGATACTATTGTTTTAAAAGCATTTAAAAAAGTATCAAGTAAGTTTAAGTGGAGTGTAGAAAACGGAAAATATATATCTGTTTAACTTGATTTGATTGAGTTTAAGTTTCTTTTCGCTAAGATTTAAGGATGAATTCAAATAACACTCCCCATATCTTGATAGTAGATGATGAAAAGTTTAACATTGAGATAGTTGCTGCCTACTTAAAAGAAGAAAAATACAAACTATCATTTGCCTTAAATGCTCAAGGTACATTAAAAACTGTTTCAAAATTGAAAATTGATTTGATTCTTTTAGATATTAGTATGCCTGATATAGATGGTTTTAAGGTGTGCAGTATGTTAAAATCAGAACCAAAAACCAAAGATATTCCTATCATCTTTTTAACAGCTCATAACGACATAGACTATATACAAAAAGCTTTTGAAGTTGGTGGAGTTGATTATATAAACAAGCCTTTTAACTCTGTTGAACTTCTAGCAAGAGTAAAAACCCATCTGCAAAATAAAACTTACCTTGAAGAGATTAAAATCAAGCAATCTAAACTCGCACAGCTAAGTATCACTGACCCACTAACAAAGCTTAACAATAGTCTTTTTTTTGAAACACAAATAAAATCAAAACTAAATAGTAAAAAGCCATTTTGGGTAATGTATGTAAAAATAAATAATTTTGAAAAGATAAATAGTCTGTATGGATTTCATACTTCTAACAGTATTATCAAAAAATTCGCACAATTACTTGCAGATACTGCTATACCAAAATCGATAATAGCTAGGTTATATGGGGTTAGCTTTGCAGTTATAATCAAAGATTATGACGATGAATCGATAGAAGATATGAAAAAAAGATTGTTTCAGCAGTATAAAAAGTCTAAGGACTTGGCTGATATATTTAACTATTCTATCAGTATTTCACATATAAATAGACCAACAACATTGGATATTGTTTATAAAAATTTGCAAACCTCACTGAAAAAATTTCAAGAATAATTATATTGGATTGACATGAAACATTTAACATTTAGATTAAAAGATGAGAATTACAAAAAAGCCCAAAAAGAGGCAAAAAAGAGTAAATATAAAACAAAGTTTATCCAAGTTTTTACCTCTTTGACTGATAAAAAGGATATACAAAAACTCTTAAAAATCCTTTCTAAAGATTTTCCTGAATGCTTAGTTGTTGGAACTACTACAGCAGGTGAAATCTCTCATGCAAATATGTATGATAATGAAACTATTATAAGTCTTTCATTGTTTAAAACAACAAAAATACAGGTAAGCAGAACAAAAAAAATAGATACAAAATCTGGTAAAAAACTTGCAAACAAAATCTGTACAAAAGATACAAAAGCAGTTATAGTTTTGGGTGAAGGTTTACTTGGTAAGGATTATGAAGGTTTTATAAAAAAGCTAAAAGAGGAGCATCCGAGCGTTATTGTTGCTGGTGGTTTGGCAGGTGATAATTTTCAACTGAAAAAGACTTTTGTTTTTATGGGTGAAGAGATTTATGAAGAGGGTGCTATAGGTATCTCTTTTTCTGGTAAAAAACTTTATGCGAGTAATGATTACAATCTTAACTGGAATCCCATAGGAAAAGAGTTTCAAGTTACAAATGTAGAGGGAAATATACTCAAAGATATAGACCATGAAAACGCTATAGAGGTTTTTAAAAAATATCTTGGTAATGAAGTGCTTGATAATAATGCTTCGGCTTTAGCAGATTTTCAACTTTTATATCAAGATGGAAATACAACAATCGCTAGAACTCCGATGGGGATAGAAGATGATACCATTGTACTTGCTGCACCTATTAAAAAAGGTCAAAGATTTCAATTTGGATTTTCAAATGCGGCAAATCTTATCGGTGGTGCAGATGCGATAAGTAAAAACCTTATAAAAAGTCCTGCTGAGGCTATCTATATCTACTCTTGTATTGCTAGAAAAACACTTCTTGGCAAATCACTCGAATCGGAATTTAGACTTTTTGAAAATATCGCTCCAACAGCAGGTTTTTTTACCTATGGAGAGTTCTACTCAACGAGTGAAAACAATGCTCTTTTAAACTGTACAACAACGATTTTGGTACTCTCAGAAAGTACAAAAAAAGATAAACATACAAAATATAAGCCAAGTAGTGTTAATTCACTTGATAGTGCTACATTTACTGCCCTCACGCACTTTGTAAAACAAACTTCTAAAGAACTTTCAGAAAATACGCAACTTTTAGAAGAGTATAAAATGGGTGTAGATTATTCTGCATTGGTTTCAAAAACGGACTTAAATGGTAATATAATCTATGCAAATGATAACTTTTGTAAGGTGAGCCAATATTCTAAAAAAGAGCTTTTAGGCAAAGGTCATGACATAGTTAGAGATCCAAATATGTCCGATTTTATTTTCAAAAAGCTTTGGACAACTATACTCTCTGGTAAGGTATGGCGTGGTGTTTTGTCAAATCGTGCAAAAGATGGAACTATCTACTATGTTAATGCAACGATAGTCCCAATCTTTGACACAGAGCATAAAATAAAAGAGTTTATAGCAATTAGACAAGATATTACTAAACAGATAGAATCAAAAAAGCGTATGAAAGAGAAAGAAAAACTTATAAAAGCGATTTTTGACAATCAAAATGCCATTGTTATCTTTACTTCAAAGATAGATGGTATGCTCAATGTCAATAAAAAACTTTTTGAAACTTTTGATTATGCGTCATTTGATGATTTTAAGGCTCAAAATGATTGTATTTGTGACCTGTTCTTAGAAGAAGATGGATATATCTATCCTAAAAAATATCCCCAATGGTTAGATGAACTAGCTGAAAATAGATTTGAACAACCAAAAGCAAAGATGATAACTCGTGATAAAATGGTGCATACTTTTACAATCATGGTTAAAAAAATAAACGATGAGTATGTAATCAATCTTTATGATATAACTGACTTGGAGCAAGCTATAGATAATGCAAATGCCTCAGAACATGCTAAGTCTATATTTTTGGCAAATATGTCTCATGAAATTCGTACTCCATTAAATGGAATACTTGGTTTTACTGATGTTCTAACCAAAAGAGACTTAGATAAAGAGTCAAAACGATATATAGATATTATTCACAACAGTGGTCAGACTCTTTTAAATGTTGTGAACGATATTTTAGACTTTTCTAAGATAGAAAGTGGTGAACTTACTCTCTCACCTATAGAAATAAATCTGCTAAAAGAGTTAGAAGCGACTGTAGCAACATTTTCTTCTATTGTAAAATCAAAACATATTTACTACTATACATATATAGACCCATCTTTGCCTAAGGTTTTATCATGTGATATTCAACGCATAAAACAGGTTATAAACAATCTCATCAGTAATGCTATAAAGTTTACTCCTAAAGATGGTTCAGTTTCCGTTTCAGTAGAACTAAAAGAGCTTCATGATGATACGGCGACTCTACACTTTAGTGTAGTTGATACGGGTATTGGAATCGCTAAAGATAAGATAAAAACAATCTTTTCTGCTTTTTCTCAGGCAGACAATTCTATCAGTAGAAAGTTTGGTGGGACGGGGTTAGGACTTGCCATAAGTAACCAATATATAAGCATGATGGACTCAACAATAGAAGTAAAATCCCAAGAAGGTAAAGGAAGCGAATTTTATTTTGATATTGATTTGCCAGTTATAGACGATAGTTTGTCCATTGCAAAACAAGACCAAGATGTTGAAATATGTGTTTTATATAGTGAAAATAGAATCGGTTGTGCTGTAAATGAAGTTGTTTTCTCTTATCTTGACTCATGGAAGTATAACTATAAAGAGATAAAAAGTTTGGATGAACTAACAGATAAAAGTGAGATACTTATTATCTGTGCTCAACTATTTGATACTAAAACATGTGAAGCTGCTCTAAATAAACATGACAAACTAGAGTTACTTTTTATAGAGGGTGTTGATGAGTATTTTGATTGTGCTCATGAAAAATTCCATCTTATTGAACAGCCTATGACAGGGTCTGCTCTGTTTGATAAAATTGTTACTTTGACACATGGTTCACATGTTGATTTAAAAGAAGATGATGAAGTGAGTAGAACAAAAAATTTCAGTGGAAATATACTTGTAGCAGAAGATAATGAAACAAATCAGATGCTTATTGCTATCATGTTAGAAGAAAGAGGTTTGAGTTATACTGTTGTAAACAATGGAGAAGAAGCTGTTGATATGGCATTTAAAAAAGAGTTTGATATTATCTTTATGGATATAAATATGCCTGTTTTAGATGGTGTTAGTGCTACAAAACTCTTAAGAGAAAAAGAGTATAAAAGACCGATAGTCTCACTCTCAGCTAATGTCATAGAGTCTGATAAGAAAAGTTTTTTAGATGCAGGTATCGATGATACTTTAAATAAGCCAATCATTCCACAAGAACTTGATGCTATGCTAGATAAGTATATCTCTCATGATGAAGAAAAAAACTCTTCTTTGGAGTATGATGTAATATCTGTAGAAGATATAGCCAATAGTTTGAAAATCCCTACTGACATAGTAAAAAAATTGCTTGAGAGTTTTAAACAGACTTTGCAAAAAAACATAGAAACTATAGATAAAGAAGGTCTTAGCAAAGATATTTTACACAATCTAAAAGGTGTTACAGGTAACCTTAGACTAGACAATATTTATAAGCTGAGTAGCACTTTTGAAAAAGAGATAGAGTCGTGGAATCAAGAAGAAACCCAAAGAAATAGAGAAATATTAATATCTCATTTAGAAAAACTTTTAAGTCAAGTATTATAACTATTTGTTAATAAAACTTTACTAGAATTAGCCATAAATTTAAAGGATTATCAATGAAGAGACTATTGTCTTTTGTAAGTTCTATGAAAACTATGGCTATACTTATGCTTATATTTGCGTTTTCTATAGGCTATGCAACTATCGTAGAAAACGATTATGGAACTATGACTGCTAAAGCAGAGATATATAATGCAAGATGGTTTGAAGTCTTGCTAGGTTTACTTGCGTTTAACTTAGTGTTAAATATCCACAAGTACAAAATGTACACACTTAAAAAAGCTCCTATCTTTTTATTCCATGTTGGGTTTTTAGTGATACTTTTAGGTGCTGCTATTACAAGATATGTTGGTTATGAAGGAACCATGCATATTCGCGAAGGACAAACATCTTCTACGATAGTTAGTTCAAGAGCATACTTTACAGTAAACGCAAGAGCTGGTAAGGATAAAGCTTCTTATGAAAAGCTTGTTTATCTATCTAAAAGAGGAAAGAATGATTTTTCAACATCACTTAAAGTAGATGGCAAAAAAGTAGATGTAAAACTTTTAGAGTATATTCCTGATGCAACTGAGACTATAGTGAAAGATGAGAAAAATGGTAAGCCTATGGCGAAGCTCATGATAACTGGTGGTGGTAAAGGAAAACCTGTTGCCTTGGCACTTGGTGATTATTATGATGCAGGCAATTTTATACTTGACTTTAGATCAGGATATAGATTTAAGAAACCTGTGATCAATATGTATATTAAAAATGGTAAACTTATGATGGCTCATGAGATGAAGTTATCATTTTTTAGAATGGCAGACCGTAAAAAAGGTGACTTAGTAGCTAATGATAAAGAAGAGTTTAATCAAAGAGTTCTATATAGATCTGATTTAGGTGGTTTTGTTCTTCGTAACTTTATGCTAAAAGCGTCGAAAAAGATAGTCTCAAATGGTGGTTCAAAAATGAACTCTTCTGGTGTTGATGCCTTTAAATTTAAAGTAAGTGTAAACGGAAAAACTTCTGAAAAAATGCTATTTGGAAGATCTGGTACTGTCGGTGAACCTCAAGCGTTCGATGTAGATGGTGTAAAAACAACAGTTGCCTTTGGTTCAAAAAAGATTCCTCTTGGCTTTAAAATTAAACTTCTTGATTTTCAGTTAGACCGTTATCCAGGCTCTATGAGTCCAGCTTCATATGCTAGTGAGGTAGTATTGATTGATAAGTCAAAAAATGTAAAGATGCCATTTAGAATTTATATGAACCATATTTTAGACTATGGTAATTATAGATTTTATCAAGCATCTTATGATAGAGATGAAAAAGGAACAGTTTTGTCTGTAAACAATGATCCCGGAACACTACCTTCATATATTGGGTATTTTCTTTTAGCCTTAGGTTTATACTGGTCACTCTTTTCAAAAAAAGGAAGATTTGCACAGTTGTCAAAAAAAGCTAAAAAAGCTAGTGCAGATAAGCTAATCCCTGCTATTTTAGCAGTTGGATTGTTGTTTGGTGCAACACCTTCTAAGGCTGATAGTTTAGATCCTGCAGTAAAAACAATCTTATCTATAAACAAAGAACACGCTCAAAAGTTTGGTAAGTTAATCATTCAAGATGTTAAAGGTAGAATGAAGCCTATGAATACTCTCTCAACAGAGATTTTAGCGAAAATACATAGAACTTCTAGTTTAGATTTTGGAAAAACATCATTAAGCCCGGACCAAGTTATCTTAGGCATGATGGTAAGACCTGACATATTTAGAGATGTTAAGTTAATAAGAACAAATGATCCTAGAGTAAATAAGGCTATTGGTGTAAAAGAAGATACTAAGTATGTCTCTTTTTCACAGTTCTTTGCAGACCCTGAAGCTATGTCTGGCTATAAGCTTGGAAAACTAGCAGAAGAAGCTTCAAGAAAAGCACCTATAGACAGAAATAAACTTGATAAAGCTGTCTTGAAAGTTGATGAAAAAGTAAATGTCGCTTATATGGTTTTTACAGGTTCTATGATAAAAATTTGGCCTAAACCAGATGATGCAAATAACAAATGGTTTGCAACCATAAAAGCACTACAAACATTTGCACCAAATCAGGCTATAAAGGTAAGAGAAGATGCTGTTAATTATTTTTCAGCTGTTGAAGACTCTATGTCTAGTGGAAATTGGACAAAAAGTGATAAAGCACTCGAAGCAATAGCAATGTATCAACATAAGTATGGTGCAGCTGTGTATCCACCTGCAGGTAGAATAAAAGCAGAAATCTTTTACAATAAAACAAATGTATTTGAGATCTTATGGCCTCTGTATTTTTTAATGGGTTTTATCTTACTTATACTTAGTTTTACTAATATTTTATATCCTAAATTTAAAATGAATTTTATAGCTAAAAGCTCTTTAGTTCTTCTAGCTGTTTTATTTACAGCCCATACTATGGGACTTGTACTTAGATGGTATATTTCAGGACATGCTCCATGGAGTAATGGTTTTGAGTCTATGACTTATATCGCTTGGGCTACAGTTTTAGCAGGATTTATTTTCTCTAAACACTCTCCTATTACCCTTGCTGCTACTTCTATAGTTGCAGGATTGATTTTATTTGTAGCACATCTAAGTTGGATGAGTCCACAAATAACAAATCTTGTGCCTGTACTTAACTCTTACTGGTTAGATATTCATGTTTCTATGATTACAGCAAGTTATGGTTTTCTAGCTCTTGGCGCTCTTCTTGGGTTTATTAACCTTATTCTTTATGCTATTAGTACAAAGAAAAATGAAAAGCATATCTCATTATCTATCAAAGAGTTAAATGCAGTTAGCGAAATGAGTTTAATGATAGGTTTGACTATGATAAGTGTTGGAAACTTCCTTGGTGGTGTTTGGGCAAATGAGTCTTGGGGACGCTACTGGAGTTGGGATCCAAAAGAGACTTGGGCTCTTGTAACGATTTTGGTTTATGCAGTTGTAATACACTTGAGATTTATAAAATCAATTTACAATGAATTTAACTTTGCTGTTATATCTTTACTATCATTTACATCAGTTCTTATGACATACTTTGGGGTAAACTATTATCTTGCAGGAATGCACTCATATGCAAAAGGTGACCCTGTTCCTATTCCTGGTTTTGTTCCTGTGACTTATGCAATTGTATTTATACTTATTGCACTTGCTTTTAGAAATAGAAAGATAGCATAAAGTAAAATGCAGTTTAAAGGATTTTCTAAAAAAACGCTTCCTTTTTTAGCGTCTATTAGAAAAAACAACAACAAAGAGTGGTTTGAAGCTCATAGAAGTGAGTATGAAAACCTTATCTTAAACCCATCTCGTGCTTTTGTAGTAGAGATGGGTGAACACATTCAAGCACTTGAACCGACCATAAACGCAGAACCAAAAATCAACAAATCACTTTACAGAATCTACAGAGACACAAGACGAATGGGTGCAAACAAAGCCCCTATAAAGCATCGTATTGGTGTGATATTTTGGCAGGGAAATACAAAACGCATGCAAAGTTCAGCTTTTTATATGCACTTCTCTCCAGATGAGTTATATGTTGCTGTTGGCGTTAGATGGTTTGAAAAACCTATGCTCGATGCTTTTCGTGAATATATAAAAAATGATGAGAAAAGAGAAGAACTTGCAAAAATTCTTCATGATATAAAACAAAAAGATAGTGGCTATACTCATCTCGAAAAAGGCTATAAGCGTTATCCAAAAGGTTTTGATAGAGACATGACAAATGCCGACTTATCTTTATACAAAGGGATGGCTACCTTTAAAGTTTTAGACCCACATATCATAGAAAATGGAGAAAATCTTATAAATACACTCTATAAGATATATGAAGATATGCTACCCTTACAGCAGTTTATGTATGAAGTTAGTTTGAGAGTGAAGAAGTAAAATTTAAAGCTTATTAAACATCTATTAGTGTAGAATATGAATTCGTAAATTATTACATCTGGATAACTATGCAAAACAATACATTATCAAAAAATAGACAATCTTTCTATTCACAACTTGAGTCAATGTTTGCAGGTCGTGAACTTAAAAACTTTAAAGGCAAGAGTGGTTTTGCTAATCTTTTATCTATAAAATCAGACTATTTTAAACATATAAAAAAAGAGTTAGAGACTAAAATAAAAAAAACTTTTAACTCTACAGCCAATGAAGATGAACTCTATGTAAAAGCTTTTACTTTTTTTGATAGTTTTTTAAATGAAACTGGATGTCCCTATTTTAACAAAACAGAGTTTTATAAAAATCTTTATGAAAAAGTCTATACAAACTCTAGCGATACAGCACTTTTTTATAAGACAAGTAAACTTTACTATGTGAAAAGTGATAGTGTGCCTTCTAATGCTGATTATGAGATTAAAAATGAAAATGAAGAACTCTCACGAGCTAAAATAATCTTTGAAGTAAGTGATGAGCTTAAATACTCCTCTACAAATGAGAAAAAAGAGTTAAAATTTATCTTAAAAGATTTAAGTAAAAGTGAAAAAAGTATCACTCTTTTAGTGCTTTACAAAGGTCAAAAGATAGATTTAGGAGATGATTATAGTTTTGAGTTAAACTCTAAAATAGCAGAGAAAAAATATGAGCTTATCTCTTCAAACAAAGCAAATCTCAAAAAGTTTGATGAACTTCTTAAAAATTATGAACTTGATATTACCCCTAGTGAACTCTCACAAGCGATATATACTTATAAAAAGCAGAGAGAGATAGACTTTTTTATACATAAAGATAGTGCTAGTTTTTTAAAAGAGCAGTTTAATCTCTATATGTATAACTATCTTTTTAATGATGATGAGATAAAGTTTAATGATTGGGATGTAGAGAGACTAGAGCAGATAAAAAACATAAAAGAGATTATATTTGAAACTATTGAACTTATATCAAAGTTTGAAGATGAACTACGAGCTATGTGGTTAAAGCCTAAGTTTGTAAGAAACTTAAACTATATTATTACTCTTGATAAGATTGATGACTCCTTGCATGACGAGATATTTGAAGTCAAAGAGTTAGTTAGTGAGTGGAAAGAGTTAGAGTTGATTCAAGATGATGAGTTAATCAAAAATGAGTTTTTACCAGTCGATACAAAATATTTAAGTGATGTGTTAAAATATAAGATATTAAGTAGTTTTAACAATCTTGATGAGCTAACCGACGGAGTTTTAATCAAAAGTGATAATTTTCAAGCCCTAAATACTATACTACCTAAATATAGAGAAAAAATAGACTTGATATACATAGACCCACCTTTTAATACTGGAAGTGATTTTGCATATAAAGATAGGTTTCAAGACTCTACATGGCTTACTTTGATAGAGAATAGACTTACACTTAGTAAAGATTTGTTGAGTGATAAGGGGAGTTTTTATTTGCATCTTGATTATAATGCGAATTACATGGGGAGAGAGCTTCTAAACAATATTTTAGGTGAAGAAAATTTTATTAATGAGATGATTTGGGGTTATTTTGGTTTTAAACGCTCAACAAGCAAAAAATTTCCTCAAAAACATGATGTTTTATATTCTTATGCTAAAACAGATAATTATATTTGGAATACACAATATGTGCCACATAGTAAGGAATATAAAGAAAGATTTAAAATAGATAAAGATGGCAGATTATATAGAGATGATGTTAATCCAACAGGTGGTGGTGCAAGAATAATTTACCTTGATGAAGTAGGGGGTGATATTGTAGATTCTGTTTGGAATAATATATATCCAGTTAATCCTGTTGCAAAAGAGAGAGAGGGCTTTGCTACCCAAAAACCTGAAAAACTTTTAGAAAGAATTATCAAAGCCTCATCAAATAACAACTCAATAATTATGGATTATTTCAGTGGAAGTGGCACAACAATAAACACAGCACATAAATTAGGTTGTAAGTGGATAGGT
>JALTUB010000355.1 GCA_027047745.1 Sulfurimonas sp. | reverse complement strand
TTGTACTTTGGAACAAGCAGATAGTCAATCTTAAATAGAAGATTTAGATATAAAAATGCTTGCATAGAAGCATTGTCATTTGATGGTAATATTGATATTTTTTCTTCTACTTCATTTATCCATTTATGTAGATAGTTATATTTTATTTTTACTTCTTTTTCATCCAATGGTTTTAGATGTCCAATATCTTCTAATTTGGTGTCAGCAAATTCACTTTTAATATGCTCTTTGTCATAGTCTGCATTTAAGGCAATCTCTCTAAGTGGAAAAAATATTTTTTGTGGACTCATCGTTATATTGTCATAATAAAGTTTTAGCATTATATTTTCATGATTTTCAAAATAGTAAGCATAAGTTAGTTGATAGTTTCGCTCTAATATATATCTTTTTAGTGCTACACTTGCATCTGCCTTTTTTACTATTATAGCTTGGGCATATAGATTTTCTTTCGTTATTTTACCATTAATCTTTGCGCAACCTTGATAAATACTAAAGTGTAGTTCTTCATCTTCTCTTGTGTAACTTATGTTGTTATTGGCTTTGTCATCTGTAAAATTGATTAGAGATTCAAAAAAAAGTTCATATGCGTTTAATATATCTTTTCTTTCAAAAGCTTTAGATGACTTGATAAAAAGTTCTTCTTCATTTTTTGAAATACTTGCATTGATACCACGACCAAATGCATGTTTTAGTGTTTGTGTAGTTTGGAAAAAGTCTAACCAGCTCATTTGCTCACTTTAATCTGTAATAATACCTAACATTATATAAGAAGCATACTGATAAAAAGACAATGAACTAATTAGTTATAATATCATATGGATTATCAAACAATATTAAATGAAATAAAAACAGAAGTAAGCCCTCTTTTAAATGAAGGTAAAGTTGCTGACTACATTCCAGCATTAGCAGATGTAGATCCAGAACAGTTTGCCATGACTATAACACTTTTTGATGGAAAAGAGTATAGCGTTGGATGTAGTGATACACTATTTTCTATCCAAAGTATTTCAAAAGTTTTCACTTTTACAATGGCACTGAAGTTATATAGAAAAGAGTTGTATAAAAGAATTGGTCGTGAACCATCAGGCAATCCTTTTAACTCTCTTGTTCAGTTGGAATATGAGAATGGAAAACCAAGAAACCCTTTTATAAACGCAGGTGCAATCAATGTAACTGATTCTCTTATATCTTTTTATAAAAATGACAAAATCACTTATGAAGAAATTTTGAAGTTTATACAAGCTATTTCTAAGGATAATTCGATTAAATCTTGTGATGAAGTAGCTTCATCAGAAATGGAGCATGGATACAGAAATTTAGCACTCGCAAATCTTATGAAAAGCTTTAACAATCTCGATAATGAGAGTGTAAATGTAGTTAAAACTTACTTTAAACATTGTGCTATAGAAATGAATACAAAAATGTTATCTCGATCTATGATGTATCTTGCAAATAATGGAACTGACCCCATAACTAAATTAGAATATATAACTCCATCCCAATCAAAACGCATAAATGCTGTTATGCTTACTTGTGGACATTATGATGCTTCAGGTGATTTTGCGTATAGAGTAGGTCTTCCTGGTAAAAGTGGTGTTGGTGGAGGTATAGTTGCAGTAGTACCAAATATAATGGGTATATCTGTTTGGTCTCCTAGACTTAATAAGCAGGGAAATTCATTGGTTGGAACAAAAGCTTTAGAGCTTTTTACAACAAAGACAGGTTTATCAATTTTTTAGGAAATAGGAAAAGGGGTTAGACCTATTGTAGAGTTTTAAAGCTCTACAAGAAGTCTATGTGTTAAATTTATTGTTAAATAAAGGGGTGTAAAAATTACGCTGTAAGTTTTTTGTAAAGAGTGTTTACTTTATCAGCTGGTACAGACATTGGAGAACACATAACTTTTGAACATACTGCAGTTGCTTCACCTAAATAACCAACGAAATTACTTACTGTTTCATTTGCTTTATCGTCAAAGAATGCAGATAATATTTTTTGCGCTCTAGTGTTTCCAGATACTCTTGCATCTTTGATTGCAGTTTCTGCGTCTGTATAAACATCTTTTACAGAATCAACGCTTGATTTAGCTACATCTGAAATTGAATCAATTCCTGATTTTGCTGCATCAGTTATTTTAGTTGCTGTTTCTTTAGCTGTCTCTTTAACTGTACTTACAGTTTCTTCAACTTTAGTTTCAACTTTTTTAGCTACTTCTTTAGTTGCAGATGCTTTTTTTTCTACTTTTGGAGCTGCTACTTTTGCTTTTGGAGCTGTTTTTTTCTCTGTTGTTTCTACTGTTTTTGTTTCTGTTGCCATAATGTATCCTTTGTGAATATTATTTAATTTATTTTATTTGTCCATTTATTTGAACGGCAGAATTATAGTCTATATTATATTAATTATAGCTTATAGTTCTAATAAGTATAAATAATCTATTTCTTAAAATAAAAACTATCAAAGCATATTTAAAGAGAGTATTTAGTATAATTCACGGATTTTTATAAAAAGGTATATGCATGACTAATAACAAGCGTGTTTTGGTAAAGTTCTCAGGTGAAGCTCTTGCTGGTGAAGCAGGTCATGGTATTGACACACAGATTTTAAAGTATATTGCAAAAGAGATTAAATCACTTGTAGATGCTAAAATCGAAGTTGGTATCGTTATCGGTGGTGGAAATATTATTCGTGGTGTAACTGCTGCTGAAGATGGTATTATCAGACGCACAAGTGGTGATTATATGGGAATGCTTGCAACAGTCATAAATGGTGTTGCTATGCAAGAAGCTTGTGAATATGCTGGACTTGAAGTTCGTATGCAAACAGCTATAAAGATGGAACAAATCGCTGAGCCTTACATAAACCGTAAAGCTGTTAGACACTTAGAAAAAGGTCGTGTTGTTATTTTTGCAGCAGGTACAGGTAATCCTTTTTTCACTACAGATACAGCTGCCACACTAAGAGCAGTTGAGATTGGTGCAGAAGTTATCATAAAAGCTACAAAAGTAGATGGCGTATATGATAAAGATCCTGTAAAATTCAGTGATGCAATTAAACTTAGTGAATTGACTTATGACCAAGCGCTTCAAGATCATATAAAAGTGATGGATGATACTTCTATTGCTCTAGCAAAAGACAATAAACTACCAATCATAGTATGTGATATGTCGATAGAAGGTAATCTTCTTGATATATTAAATGGTAACAGAGAAAACTGTTCGATAGTAAAATAAAGGATACAATCTAATGAGAATGAAAACAGAAGAATTAACAGCAAAAATTTTAAATGACAATCCAAATTTGGATAATTACCAAATTGCAATAGCAGTTTCTACTAGATGTGATGAATTGGAAAATGGCGCTCATAGCAAGTTAAATATTGATCCAAATAGTATTAAAGCAGCTGATTTAGCACTTATGGAAATAGCACAAGGTCTTGTTGTAATTAAGGGCTTTACAGATATACAAAAGTAGTTTTTATGGGTCTGAGTCAAGTAAATATAGATAAAGTAAAACATCTTAAAGATATTGACTCGGCTACGACATATCTTTTTACACAAATAACAAAAACTCCTACCTTAGAAAAAGCACTT